>DATFLY010000029.1:0-2245 GCA_035267185.1 Lysobacterales bacterium
GCCAGATCAACACTACGCCTGAGCTCAGCCAGACCGGAAGCCATGTCTTCTCTGCGAACCAGGGAGAGTCCCAGCGCATGATGCAAGGCTGCATCTTCAGGTTGTTTTTCCAGGCCTGCGCGCAATAGCTCAGCAGACTCCCCTTCGCGCCCCATGTATCGGAAATGATCTGCAAGGTTGAGATAGCCAGCACCAAAATCAGGGGCCAGTTTCAAGGCCTGCCTGTAATCCTTTTCCGCCTGCTCGACATCTCCCATCCGGAGATTCAGGTTTCCCAGGTTCAACCATGATTCAGGCCTGTCCCCGTTATAGCGTTGCGCAGCCACGTAATCATCCAGAGCAGCCCTGAGCTTCACGCCTTCCGCGGCAGTCATGAGGTCCGGTGAGGTTTCAGCCAGGACGCGTCCTGCTTCCAGCCGAACTGCGAGCAGTTTGTCATCCAGCAGATGTTTTGCAAATTCGAACCGGTGTTCCGGCCGCAATGCCTCCAGGGTCCTGAGCGAGCCAATACGGACCAGCGCCGATTCATCCTTCAACGCTTCTTCCAACATCTGTCCCGATATCGGGCTCAAATAATCATCCAGCTCAATCACTGCCGTGGCGCGTGCAATATCCGGTTTTTCCACATCGGCGGCAATGCGGACCAGCGATAGTTCAGCCTGGGGCAGACCGTTTCGAGCCTGGTGAAATGCCACGACCCAGTCCTGTGATGGTGGGCTCGCTTGCGGAAACATCTCGTTGAATGCACTGACAGCCCATTCAACAGAAGTGCCTGCATGACATTGATTGCAGGCATTGGGAACGCCAGTTGAAGCGCTTAATGGTGGATAGGGATTTCTCATGCTGTGATCACGGCGTGGATCCACCACCATGTACGTCTCTTGCGACATATGGCAGTCCACACACCCTGGCGCATCGGGTTTTTCGGGATGCCCGTGATGTGATGTAACAGCAAACACGGTTGGCAAATGACACTGCGCACACACGGTGTTGGGCTCTGCACGCAATTCCTGGCTGTGTGGTTCGTGGCAGTCGCTGCAGGTCACACCAGCCTGGTACATCCTGCTCTGTGTGAATGAACCCCAGACATACACCTCATCAAGGATCTGCCCGTCCGGGTAGTAGAGTCCTTCTGTCAGGAATGCAGGCATGTGATGATCCAGGAAATCACCATCCGCCTGTGCTCCGCCCTTCAGGGTGCCTCGCCGGGAATGACAGTCAGCACATACTTCCACCTCAACTGGCTGAGCTAACGGCTGATTGCGTTTTGCAATTCCGGTCTCGGGATTCATATTCCAGCTGACGCCGGAACGATCATTCAGGAGAATACTGAGGCCCATACTGACATCCGCAGTACGAAGTTCTTCGCCCTGCGCGGCCCACTTCGAGTGATTATGACCTGGACCGTGACAGGCTTCGCATGCCACGTTGATTTCGGACCAGGTGGTGTCAAAGCTGTTGGATGAAATCTCAAAGTCCTTCACCAGGTTGGTCGAGTGACAATCTGCACACATGTAGTTCCAGTTCTGCTGGCGCCCTGTCCAGTGCAGTTCATCATCATGGTCTATGCGCTGATCAGGATAGAGATGAAACCAGCGTTGACCGCCTTCAGATTCAGGCCGACTGTCCCATGAAAGCCTTAAAGCCTGCATCCGGCCATCCGGAAATGGAACCAGGTATTGCTGCAGGGGCGCCACACCAAATGTGTAGGCTATTTCAAAGTCAGCCATTGAGCCACCTGGCCCTTCGGTATTGACCAGGAATTTTCCATCACGCCTGAAAAAACGCGAGGTCACGCCATGGACCGTGATCTCCACACCACTGAAATCACCCAGAACAGTTTCATCGCTTGCATGCTGCATGGCCAAATCATGATGAGAGCCTTTCCAGGCTTCAAACTCGGCCTTGTGGCATTCAGCACAAACCGTTGAACCAACGTACCGAGGTTCGTCAGCAAAAAGAGTATTGCCTGCCGACGCGATCATCGTCAGGCAGGCAACCAGTAAAAAGAATGGGTTTTTAGTCTTCAAGTTGGAAAGGATAAATAACCTTCCAGTCTTTGGCCATATCAATCACTACCCAATCCAGTTCCCTGGCCTGCTCCAGAGCCGTATCCAGACGCCCGATATGAGACTCGCTGTCATATGCCCACTCGCGCTCACCATCGGTGTGGTGCAGGAGCAGCATCAGTCGCGGACCTTCACCCGCCGCTGTCCACTGCAACATCTGCAAATCACCATCAGAG
>DATFLY010000030.1:0-10617 GCA_035267185.1 Lysobacterales bacterium
GTGTTCCGATTGGCGTTGCAATATCAACACCCCGGTGAAAATCATATCGATTGCTCTCCGATGCCAGTGGCCGCGGACCATAGGTAGCAGAAAAAGGCGCATCCGAATAAGCCGGGTCCCCAAATCGCTCAGCCGGACACCCGTCAGTATCGACCCAGCCGGGAGGCGGATTCTCGCTGATGCGGCCACAAAGTGGCCAGATCATGTCCGGGTCTGTTTTGCCGCTCACGGCGATCGAGGAATAGAATAAGAATATAACGCAAAATACTTTGCAGATGACGAGCGACCGCTGAAACATTCAGTCTCCCCCTTTAGGGTGGGCCCCTCTTTGCGCACCTGCTTTCATTATAGGCACAAAACTGCATTTTGCACCACGAAGATCAAGTGGCAGTAAATTTACATGCGCAAAAGCAGGATACTAGTTTGACACCAGTTCGTTGGTTTCAATCCGGCTTTTTAGTGCCTTCGCCTGCTGCAAAGCATCAAATTCGGGATCAGCATCTTTCCAGATGGCCAGCGCATAATTTATTGACGCCGCGGCCATATCCGGTTCATTCAGCGCAAGCTGCAATTCGGCCTGGGCCAGCCACGTATTTGGATTAGATGGATCGAGTCGAAAACCGTTTTCAATGCTGTTCCTGGCAGCTTCAAGGTCGCCTGCGAACACCTGCTCTTGCGCCAGCCAGGCAATGAGATCAGAACGGAATGCCATCAGGCCCGGTACGCCACTGATGATCGAGATTCGCACCTGCTCGAGCGTTTCCTCCAGATAGGCTGCTGCTTCGAGATGATTACCTTCACGAATTTCAATGTGTGCCAACGCGAAGGTGACCTGGAACTCAAGTTGCGAAAGCTGAAATCTCTCGAGCACTTCCGCTCCGCGTGCCACAGCATTTCGTGCCGCATCCAGGTTTCCAAGCGCGGTTTGTATCATCGCTTCGTTGAAAGCCAGGAACTCGTTCATTGGTGGGGAGAGGCTATCCAATGCTTGCTCCTGAATTTCCTGTGCCCTGTCGATGCGACCAATAAACAGGTTGAGCTTAATCAACTCCGGCGTATGGCTGAGGACAACAGTCAATGGGGTAAGGAACTCGCGGTCATACTGGATTTGCTCGTTGATGACCTCGATAGCCCGGCTTATTCGACCGGCTCGCTGATGGAAAAAATTCTGAGCAGAGGCTATGGCGCTCTTTTGATCAGGCGCTTCGGCGTCTTCCGCCGCCTGGCTCAACAACTCCAGGGCCTCGTCCGAATGCCCTCTGCTGATGGCCAGGTAACTCAGTCTTACGAGCGGCTGAATATTACCAGTACTGACAAACAGCGCCTGCTCATAGGCCTCTGAAGCATTGTCGAATTCACCCATTTCACGATGCAGATCACCCAGCATCAGGTTGGCATCGACATCCTTTGGTTTCACTTCCAGGAACTGGTTGAAGTGATCGATCGCTGATTCGTAATCCTTGAGTGCCCAGTCAATATTTGCCACGCCCAGCAACATTCCAATTTCGGAAGGGTCTATTTCGAGGGCTTCGACATAAAGATCACGAGCTTCATCGATCTTGCCAGCGCCAAGCAGGACGTTTGCAAGTACCGTGCGGGAACGAATATCGTCATTCAGCCGTACATTCATTCGAAGGAAAGACTCGAGTTTTTCCGTTTCTCCCGCCAGCAAAAACTGGTTGGCCTTGATCAGCATTCGACCAATGGCCGGAAGTCGATAGTCCATTTCCTGTGCCGCGTCATAAGCTGCCTCGGCGGCGGCCAGGTCTCCCTGCTCTGCGTGTAATCGGGCAGCGATAAACCATGCAAGTACAAATTGCCTGTCACGCTCGAGTGCATCATCAAGATGTGCCAGCGCCTGGTCCATATCGTTTTCAAAAAGCCAGGCATTCATTCCCTTGATATAAGCCTGAAGTGCTTCCCGTGACTCCCCGTAGGTATCTGCAATCGCCAGATCCTCAACTTTTCCGCTACCGGTTGGTACATCAAGCACTTCCCGAACACCCAGTGAGATGCGATCAACCAGGCCATAAAGATCTTCGCCTGTCTCTTCCACAGTACCAACAACGGTGGCAGTTCCTGAGTCCCACACATTGGCGGTCAGCACCCACTGGTCTGCCTGTCTTGCCACTGCTCCATCCACGAAAAAGTCACGATTGGCATTGCTTGCAATTCTTCGTTTCAGGCCGGTTGGAAGGCCAAGACCGTCATCAAAACCGGCCTGCTTCATTTGCAGATAAATTCCGTTGGGACCGCTGTTCCAGGGAGAAGTGACCTGGGCAAATGGACTTTGTTGAAGGTCGCTTGCAAGCATCTCGGGTAAAGCATATGCCAGCCAGTCATTTTCAGGCTGACCCGTCTGGTTTTCCCAGAAGAAAACCGCCATTTTGCGACGATGGGATTCCGAGGCAACGAGTTGACTGACGGTCTCGCCATGCTCATCACTGATTGTGACCCATTCTGCGGTGGCACCAAGGTCCTTATCGGCAAACAGCGTGATGACCAGGCCAATGGTGGCGATCAGGTTGATCGGCACGCCAACCTTTTCAGCGGTTGTTATCTCGTCCTTACCCGGCTGCCCATGCGTCCAGGCAATAAGTACGACGGCTGGAATCAGGGAAAACAGACCCCAAAAAGCGATATCCGTGAGATAGGGGGACAGCAGATAACGCTCGACCAGGCGGTCAAGAATTTCAATCAGCACCCAGACACTTCCGACGTATACACCCAGTGCAGGTAGCACTCGTCGTTCGCGAATTTCACTAATGAAATCAGCCATTCAGCCCCGCCAGCAAAGAACCTGAGCGTACTCTAGCACAGCACTGGCTGCGCGCTAATGCCAATCGTCACTTTCAGGCCGTGTCGCATTTTTACTAGCACAGAGGCGATAAAATTCGGACCATTACCCTCAATCATTTGTTGCCCGATGCCTTATGTGCAGTGCTTGCATGCGGCCAGGTGCTTATTTAATGAACAGGAATTTCACGAAAAAAGTTGTGTGGGGAATGGCCAGTATCATGTTGCTGGCCAGTAGCAATGCATTGTGGGCAGCCCAGCACCCCGACTCGGCTGGGCTGTCCATCAATGCCGGCATGGCCGGTTCATGGGCCAATGCCTCAATACCCGGTCAGGGACTCTTTATTGACGTCGATCCATCCACACAAACATTGTTCCTGGCCTGGTTCACCTACACGGCAATTCCACAACCTGGTAATTCAACCATTGGAAGCCCTTCCAACAAATGGTTTGTGGCAGTTGGAAACTATCAACAAGCCAGTACTGAAGTTGAACTCACCCTGATTGAAACCGATGGTGGCATCTTTGATCAGGCCAGCATCGTGAATGAAACCGAGATTGGCAGCCTGCTGCTTAGATTCAGTGATTGTGAAACCGCCAGTATGGAATTCAATTTTGATGACGGTAGCGCCAGTGGAACCATCGACCTGGCAAGGTTAACTTCAGGCGAAGTCTGTGAGTCAATTATATCTAATTGATATTCAGTTAATTATTTCATCAATACTTGCAAGCAGATCGGGCGTGAACTGATCGACATATTGTGCAGCTTTCATATTTTCTTCAACCTGACCGACCCGGCTGGCACCGGTAATTACAGTACTGACATGCGGATTCTGCAGGCACCAGGCCAGTGAAAACTGCGCGAGGCTGGCGCCCATTTCCGCAGCAAATGGCTCAAGGGCTGCAACCTTTTCAAGTCTTTCCTGATCTGTCAGCCTCTCCCGCATCCAGTGCATACTTTCCAGCGACCCACGACTTCCGCCAGGGATGCCTTCCTGGTATTTGCCTGTCAGCAATCCTGACGCGAGAGGACTCCACGTGGTCGAGCCATAACCATGGGTTTGATAAACCTCGTCATAATCAGCTGAAAATCGATGTTGTTCAAAGAGGTTGTATACCGGCTGCTCAACGACTGGTGCATGCAGATGATTGCGCTCGGCAAATTCAATGGCCTCCAGGATTCGGGCTGCTTCCCACTCGGAAGTACCCCAATACAGGGCCTGACCCCGCTCAATAATATTGTGCATTGCCCAGACCACCTCGCTTACCGGCGTTTCCGGATCATCGCGATGGCAGTAAAGCAAATCGACATACTCGAGACCGAAACGCTGCAAAGAGCCTCCAATGGCTTCCAGCAGGTATTTTCGATTGAGTGTATTGCGGGTATTGATCCCTTCTTCCAGGCCCCAGAACAGCTTGGTTGAAACAAGGTAACTGCCACGGGACCAGCCCAGTTTTTTCAGGGCCTGGCCCATGATTTCTTCAGATTGTCCACCCGCGTAGGCCTCGGCATTATCGAAAAAATTGACACCTGCATCATAGGCTGCAGCCATCATTTCCACCGAGGCTTTCAGGTCAATCTGGTTACCAAAAGTTACCCATGACCCGAAAGACAGCTCACTGATGCGAATTCCGGCCCTGCCGAGGTGGCGATAATTCACGATTCAGTTGGCACCCTCAAAGCCATCGACGAAAAGGAAATCGATTGAACTGCCCCAGAATCCGCCGACAAAGCCATAGACACCACCCTGGGCTCCGCTAAAATTCGCATCGGGCTGTCCAATGGTGCCGGTTAGGGTGAAGGCACCGCCGCTTGACTGACCACCACCACCATCAATGGTGTACCAGTCAATCGAGAAATCGGGCACACCCCCGGTTTCGGCTGATGCCGTAACATTGGCCAGCAGAAAAACAAGAACCAGAATTATTTTGCGCATTGCCTTTACCGATACGGTGAACGACCTGATTAACTGTACATGACTCGGTGCCGGTTTCAAATCCGACTCAACCTGCGGCTTTACCAAAACTTCTGTGGTTGTCAGGCGGGCCAGCAGGTAACCTTGTCTGACCGAAAACACTACCTTTTGGAATATCCATATGAAGCAAACCCCTTCCACCCGAATCACGGGTGTCTGCATCTGCATATTTCTGTTATCAGGACCGGTTTTTTCAGAAGAAAAAAAGGAAGACCAGCCAGCGGTTATTCCGGAACCCACCCGGTTTATCTCCAGCCACAATGCTGAATTCAATGGCAATCGAATAGAGTACACGGCGACAGCCGGTGAGACTTACCTGCGAAACAAGGAAGGCAAACCAAAAGCCGCGATTTTTTCCTTTGCCTATACAAAGGATGACGACCCAAGCCGACCAGTAATGTTCATCTGGAATGGCGGTCCCGGTTCTGCTTCCGTGTGGCTGCACATGGGAACCTTTGGACCTAAAAGGATTTCTGTTCCAAGCGATGCAGAACATCCCGGGCCTCCGCCATACGATATTATCGATGCGCCCGAAACCATTCTGGATGTCAGTGACCTGGTGTTTATCGACCCGGTGGGCACGGGTTTTTCCAAAGCACTGGGAAAGCACGAGAACAAGGAATTCTGGGGATTAAAGGAAGATGCACGTTCCATGGCCGAGTTTATCCGGGACTGGGTGACAGAAAACGGACGCTGGAACTCACCCAAATTCATCATGGGGGAAAGCTTTGGCACGACACGGGCTGCCTCAGTCGCCAACATTCTTGAAGATGAAATGAACCTGAGCCTTAACGGTCTCATTTTCGTGTCCCAGGCGCTGGACTATGCAGGCTCCTCACCCTATTTCCGGGATAACATCATTTCGTATTTCACGTATATCCCGACCATGGCAGCAACCGCCCTTTACCATGGCAAGGTCAGCCCCGAGCCAAAAAACCGCGAAGCCTTTATCCAGGCGTCAAGGGAGTTTGCGACTGATGAACTCATGCCTGCATTGATCAGGGGAAACACACTGGATGCTGAAACCCGCACACAGGTTCGAGACCGGCTTGCATATTTCACGGGCCTTAGCCCTGACTATATTGAGCGCGCCAATCTGCGAGTTGACGGCACCCGTTTTGCCAAGGAATTACTGAGAGACCAGGGCCTGGCAGTTGGAAGAGCCGACTCGCGCTACACCAGGGACGACATCGACGACCTGGAAACCCGGCCAGAAAGTGATGCTTCATCGGATGCCATCTCAGCTGCTTTCAAGACCGCCCTGATGGTACACATGCAAAACGAGCTGGACGTGGACTGGGATCGCACCTACATGTACCCTGCTGATCCGGAACTGGGTCGAAACTGGCGCTGGCGACCCGTACCGGATGGTCAGTCCTGGGAACCTTGGCCGGTTAATACCGCGCCGGATCTGTCCAATGCACTTCGTGTCAATCCTTCCCTGAAGGTGTTGGTCGCTTCCGGCTATTACGATCTGGCAACGCCATTTTTTGACGCGGAATACACCCTCAATCGCCATGATATTCCGGCAGGCAGAATTCTCTATTACTACTATGACGGCGGACATATGATGTATGTCCACGAACCTTCGCGTATCGAGCTTCTGGAAGATGTACGAAGTTTTGTTCAGTCACAAATCAATAACTAAAGGCGAGCCCATGCAAATCCGAAATTCACTTGTGGTCCTGTTCACCGGTTTTTTTATTTATGGCTGCAACCAGGAAACCCCTGCCCCTGCGACACAAGTCACGAATGCTGAACCTGCAGCAGAAACAGAGGAAGTCATTACATCTGTTTATGACTGGCACGCACGCGGCACCGACGCTGGTGAAACCACCGTCACCCGCGCCGGTGACGGAAAAGTTGTCACGGAAGCTTTTGTTCACTGGAACAATCGTGAATATACGCTGAACTCGGAACTGCAACTCGACGCCGATGGCATGGTGATTGCACAAACGATAACCGGGATTTCACCTTTCGGTGCGCCCATTGATGAACGGTTCAGCTTCACTGAAGGCGAAGCAGAATGGCAAACACGAGGAGAACGTGGAACCGCACAACGCCAGGAGGCAGCGTTCTACGTGCCTACTGAATGGGCCGCCGTTGGTTCACTGGAAGCACTGGTGCGGGCGGGCAGCCAAAAGATTGATGGTGAACTGCCACTGTTCCCGGCAGGCACCGCGCGCATCGAAAAGCTGACCGATCTGCCGGTGCAATCGCCACATGGTGAAACACTCCTGTCCCTGTACTCAATCAGTGGCATCAGCTTCACGCCGCAATTTGCCTGGTTTGATGAACACCTGAGACTGGCAGCCCGCGACCTGGGTCGTATGGGCATGGTGCCGGAAGGCTGGGATCCTGCGATGCTTGAATTGCTCGCCAAGGAGCAGGGTCGACAGGATGCCCTGCGTGCCGAGCGATTATCTTCCGAACTCGGCTTTGCACCCACTCGCCCGGTTCTGATTGAAAATGTTGACGTGGTTGACGTCGCTTCAGGAAACCTGCTGGAAGACCAGCATGTCCTGATTGACGGAGACCGCATCACTTCAGTTTCTGCTCAACGACCCGACGTTGTTGATGCGCTGGTCATCAATGCTGCTGGTAAAACAATGATTCCGGGCATGTGGGATATGCATGGCCACTTCTCCATTCAGCAGGGACTGCTGAATATTGCAGGCGGCATTACCAGCGTTCGCGACCTGGGAAGCACCCCCGAGCGCATGGCGGAATTGCAGCAAAAATTCCACTCCGGCGAGGTGATTGGTCCAACCACGTACGCAGCTGCAATGATTGATGGCCTCAGCCCATATACATCGCGAAATCCGGCTGAGACCGAAGAAGAAGCCCTGGCCTTGATTGATCGATTTGCAAACGATGGCTACGTCCAGATCAAGCTTTACAGCTCGATCCATCCCGAATGGGTGCCTGCCATTGCTGAACGAACACATGAACATGGAATGAGATTGTCGGGTCACATTCCTGCCTTCATGTCGGCAGAGCAGGCCGTCAACGCTGGCTTCGATGAAATTCAGCACATCAACATGGTGTTTTTGAATTTCCTGGCTGGTGACCGCGAGGATACCCGTCAGCAGATTCGCTTCAATCTCTATGGCAGCGACGGAGGCCTGCTCGACCTGGACAGCCCCGAGGTGGAAGCTTTCATTGCATTACTTGCAGAAAACGAGATCGTGGTCGATCCCACTGCATCGATCTTTCACAGCATGATGACGCATCTGCCAGGCCAGCCCGACCCGACCTTTGCGGAAATCGCTGATCACCTGCCATTGTCGGTGCGTCGCAGGCTTTATATTCCGGCTTTTGAAATTGGCGATGAGCGGATCGAGTCCTGGGGCAATACTGCAGTCAGGCAGGGCGAGATGGTTCTCAAGCTTCATCAGTCAGGCATTCGGCTGGTTGCGGGAAGCGACGATATGGCCGGATTCACCATCCATCGCGAACTGGAGCTTTATAACGATTACGGCATCCCGAATGCGGATGTCCTGTACATCGCGACACTGGGTTCGGCCAGTGTTCTTGGGGTGGACGAAAAAACCGGTTCAGTTGAACCCGGGAAGATCGCGGATCTCGTATTGCTGGACGGAAATCCGCTGGAAGACATCAGCGCGGTACGCCAAAGCGTACTCGTCGTTAAGGGTGGGCGATTGTTCAAGCCAAGCGATCTCTACAGTGCAGCAGGCGTAAAGCCGTTTCGCGAATCGCTGGATTACTAACCTGCATGTCGCACCGGGGCAGAACTGGCCGCGGAAAACTTGTGACCCCTGGTGCAAAAAGGCAGTGCAGGACTTCTTACACTTGGGACAAGGCATCCGAAGCATCAGGATGTGCGTCAATTATGAATGCCAGAACACAAAAAGCGGCTTGACGAGAACCGCTCTTTTTTGAGGTCAGAGATGAATAAAACCATAACTCTTTTAGCAGCATGGCTGATAACGATGGTGACAGGCGCCGCCTGGGGACAGGTTGCAGAGCAGGAAGACGAGGTCCAGCCAGATGAGTTCCTGATCGCAGAAATGATCGACAGCGAAGAAGCAAAAGCAATCGCCTCTGACCTGTTCGCACGCGATACCTACCGAATTAATTCCCTGATCTGCCCTTTCAAGGGCGAGATTGATTACGAGCCCGGCGAGATCGAATGTGGGCTGTTGCAGGTTCCTGAAAATCGTGAAGACCCGAATTCCAGGATGATTGAGCTTCATTTTGTCAAGCTGAGTTCCCGCTGGGGACACGAGGACTTTGATGACGAAAGGGACGAAGACGCCCTGCCCTGGGCTGAAGGGCTGGCGGACGGCAAGCGAGATGATCCCATTATTTACCTGACCGGTGGTCCCGGCGCCCCGGCTACCTACTATGTAGACCGGTTCCAGGACCACACCATTCTCGACTACAGGGACCTGTACATCCTGGAACAGCGGGGCATCGTTTATTCAGGTGATTTCTGCCAGTTCTACGGGACTCGTTCTCCGGAAGCCACGGAAGCCGAAACCTGGGAGGAGTACCAGGAAGTCGACAACATAGCCCGGGAGAATTGCTTCAAGAACGCTGCCGCTGAAGGCGTCGACCTGACCGGGTACAACACCATAGAAAACGCCCGTGATGTCAAGGCCCTCAGGCGGGCGCTCGGCTATGACAACTGGAATGTATGGGGCATTTCATATGGCTCAATCCTCGGCCAGGCTTATATCAAGGAAGACCCGGAAGGCATTCGCGCAATGGCTATTGATGCCATCATGCCACTGGAAATTCAGAATACCGAGGAACACTGGCGGGTCGTGAACTGGTTCATGAGAGATCTCGATCTCCTGCAGGAAATCTGCCAACGTCAGCCGGATTGTGCTGAGGCCTATCCTGATATCCCGGGCAGACTCCGTGAATCGGTGCAGAGGGTGCTGGACCAACCCATTTCAGCGGATGTAACCGACACAGAGGTCTTTCCGTCAGGAAAGATCACGATTTTCGCAGACATAGCAGCGCTTTTGCCGTTTACCCAACTCTACGAGCAGGACACTTATCCTGCCCTGCCAGGGTTCGTTTATGCATGGGCAGATTTGCTGGACAGTCGTGATGAGACCTTTTTTAAATTCCTGGCTGGCGCTGCCGGCAATGAATTCACAGGCGGAAGTGCCGGAATGCAAAACGCAATCTTTTGCAATGATGGAGATGTCCAGGCACAAATGCTCGCCAACCGAATAGACCGGGCGGAGTTTCCGGTCTTTGGCCAGATACTGGGCACTGACGAATCAAACATCAGGGATCATGCTCAGTGTGCCCGACTGGGAATGCCCATGCGTCCTGCAAGCCAGTACGCTGCAGTCGAAACCGACATACCAACCCTGATCATCGAAGGCCAGATGGATCCAATTACACCGCCACCCAATGCGAAGGCGATTTTACCCGGGTTCAGTAACGGCACTTACATTGAATATCCCTATGCAGGCCACGGTCCTTCGCGATCGGTGCAGTGTTCCGGGCATATGCTCAATCGCTTCTATGACGATCCTGGTGCTGAACCGGATATGACCTGCCCCGAAAGCATGGAAGAGCCCGAGATCTGGGCACCAATGTATGTGACCGGGTTCGTCCCGAAACTGGGCGCAGCCTTTTTCGAGGACAAGAAAAAGCTGATCCTTCCTGGCGTCTGGGGCGGACTGTCCCTGTTGATCAGCCTGGTGGCATTTTTGTCGCTGACGCTGGCGCCCATTGGACGCAGCCTGAACAACAATCAGGCACGTAATGTTGGCCGGACCCGTTTTCTGACATGGCTCACAGCCACCTGTTCGGTTGCAGCGGTCAGCATCATCGGCGGTGCATTTGTTGTCACTGCGCA
>DATFLY010000031.1:0-5220 GCA_035267185.1 Lysobacterales bacterium
GCCATGGAGGCCTGGCCTTCCAGGTAGAAATGATCCTGACCTCCGGTCTCGACTTCACCCTGAAGCCTGCATGCTGAGCGGGCCAACCCTTCAGCCACATCGCCACGCGACATCTCATGAGGCTCGGTAACCCACGATTCACGCTCGACGGCGTCTTCAATTTCAATAATTGATTCTGATTCATCAATCTCGAATTCTACCAGTCTTGCGGCCCACCTCGCGGCATTTCGGTCTGTTGCAGCCACCGCGAAAAGCACCTGGCCACAAAATTTGACCTCCTTCGAGGCGAGGATCGGCTCATCCATGGTGTGCATGGGGCTGGTGTCGTTCTGCCCCGGCACATCATCAGCTGTGATGACGGCAATCACATCTTTGGCTGCACGCACCTTTGAAAGATCCATCGACCGGACCTTGCCACTGGCAACCCGGCTGACCCCGACATAGGCATGCAACAGCCCGGCAGGCTCCAGGATGTCATCCACGTAGACCGCAGACCCAGTCACGTGCTTCACAGCACTGTCGTGTGCCACTGGTGAACGGACCATTGGTGTGTGAGAGGGTTTAGCCATCGTTCTCACCTGATGTTTCCAGGTATAAGCGTTTGAGAAGATTCCTGGCAGACAGCATTCGATAGTCCGCACTGGCACGCCAGTCGCTCAAAGGCTTGAAATCTTCGGTCAGGGCTTCGCAGGCTTTCGCGACAGTAGATTCGTCCCATGGCGCGCCTGACACAATTTTCTCAGCAGCCGTTGCCCGCGCGGGAACGCCTGCCATGCCGCCATAAGCGATTCGAATCTCCTGGACCTCTTTATCTTTGAGCCTTAGCACAAAAGCACCAAGCACTGCCGTAATGTCCTGATCAGAACGTTTTGAAACCTTGTAGACACGAAAGAAGCTATCGGTTTGAGGCAGAGGCATGCGGATTTTGTGAACGAACTCACCTGGCTGAAGATCCTGCGTGCCATATTCAATAAAGAAATCCTCCAGATCAATTTCCCGACTGCCTTTAGAGCTGGTCAGTACTAATTTGGACCTCAGAACCATCAGTGGGGGTGGCATATCGCCAATCGGCGATCCATTGGCAATGTTGCCGCCGATGGTACCGGCATTGCGCACCTGCAATCCTCCCAACCGTGTCAGCATCTCCCTGAAATCAGGGTAATGCTCACAAAGGATCGGCATTGCATCGGTGTAAGAGGCCGTCGCTCCTATCTCGATATACTCATCCCCAACCTCGATGGACGAAAGCCCCTCGACCTCGCCAAGGTAAATCATGGTTTCGAACTGTTTTAACTCCTTGGTCAGCCACAAACCCACATCCGTTGCACCGGCCACCGGCACACCCTCCGGATACTGAGACAGCATGCCAAGTAGCTGCTGCTGGGTTCTGGGCACCAGCAACTGCCTGCCGTGTGCCGATATTCGAATCGGGTCGGAACTTCGGATTGATTCAAGCTGATCGATGGTTTGTTGTTGACCCGAATCGAATTGATCTGTCTCAGGCATCATTAATGTTTTGCGACTGGCACGCACGATTGGCGCATAGCCGGTACAACGGCAAAGGTTGCCGGCAAGACCCTGGTTGATGGGTGTGTTATCGAGCCCGTTATAGCCTTCAAAACTCGGATCATGTGTCATGGCAAACATCGACATCACAAAGCCGGGCGTACAAAAACCGCACTGGGAGCCATGATGGTCGACCATGGCCTGTTGCACCGGATGCAGCTTCAGCCGGCCATCGGATTGTTTCCTGGCAAGATCCTCCACGGTGATCAGCTGGCGACCATCGAGTGAAACCATGGGTTGGATACAGGAATTGATTGCCTTGTAGCTGAGGGTGTCACCTTGTTGCTCGGCAACCACTACCGTACAGGCACCACAGTCGCCTTCTGCGCAACCTTCCTTGGTGCCGACCCGCCCATTGCTGCGAAGCCATTCAAGCACGGTGGTCTCCGGTTCAATGTCACTGACACTGACCAGATGATCTCCGAGAATAAAATCGATTTGGCTACGCATCATTCGACACGATCAGCTCAGCTACCACGATAGGTGCTGTAACCAAACGGAGAAATCAGTAGCGGCACATGATAGTGCTCGTCACCAGAGATACCGAAGCGTATGACCACGTGGTCAAGGAAGGCAGGGTCGGGCAGACTGACACCCGTTTTTCGAAAATAGTCCCCAATATGAAAGACCAATTCGTATTCACCGGGCTGGAAATCATCTCCATCAATCAGCGGCGCTGCACAACGACCATCTTCATTGGTGAGTGCGCTGCTGAGACGTTCAGCCTGGTCATCCAGCCGGTATAAATCGATGAGTACATCCGCGGCCGGTTTGCCACTTGCGGTATCCAGAATATGCGTTGTCAGTGCGCCCATGGCAAAATCCCCAGACTGTATCTTTAATACCGGCGTTAAGTACCGGTCAGCCTGAGTATATCAATTCAATGAACAAGCCCCAGACATGAGCCATCCAGTCGACAGTTCCCAGCCTTATCCACGCGACCTGGCGGGCTATGGCGATGAACCGCCCCATGCCGGCTGGCCAGGCGGTGCACGGCTTGCCCTGCAGGTGGTGCTGAACTACGAGGAAGGCGGCGAGAACTGCGTGCTTCACGGCGATGGCGCCTCTGAAGCTTTCCTGTCTGAAATCGTTGGTGCGGCGCCTCGCGAGAACGTCCGCCACATGTCCATGGAATCCATCTATGAGTATGGATCACGGGTGGGTGTCTGGCGATTGCGGCGGCTGTTTCGTGAACACAATGTGCCTGTCACGGTGTTTGCAGTTGGCATGGCCGTTGAACGCTACCCGACACCCGTTCGTGCACTCCATTCTGATGGCCACGAAATCTGTTCTCATGGTTATCGCTGGATCGACTACCAGCACATCGATGAAGCCACTGAGCGCGATCACCTGAAAAAAGCCATCGAGGTGATTGAAGATGCCACCGGAGAACGACCGCTGGGATGGTATACAGGGCGGTGCAGCCCCAACACACGGCGGTTGGTGGTTGATGAAGGCGGATTTGAATACGATTCGGACGATTACAGTGACGAGTTGCCCTTCTGGAACCATCAGCACGGCAGACCCCACCTGGTTATTCCGTACACGCTGGATGTGAATGACATGCGTTTTGCAACCTCGCAGGGATTCAATTCGGGCGAGCAGTTCTATCAATATCTCAAGGACAGCTTTGATGTGCTGTATGCCGAGGGCAACCAAACGCCGCGGATGATGTCTATTGGGCTGCACTGCAGGCTGGCCGGGCGACCGGGACGATTTGCGGCACTTGAGCGCTTTATTCGTTATGCTCAATCTTATGATGATATCTGGTGGTGTCGCCGTATCGACATCGCTCGCCACTGGAAGGAACACCATCCTCCGTAACATGAATCATGACGAACAATTGGATGGAGACAGGGATCAGTTTCTTAAGCAATTCGGCAGCGTGGTCGAGCATTCGCCGTGGGTGGCCGAAGCGGTCTGGAACGAGCACAACAGGGCAGCCCGGTCGTATGATTTCGAATCACTGGTGGACGCATTCGGCCGGGTGATTCGAAGCGCACCGGAAGAAACCCAACTGGAGCTCCTGAGCGCCCATCCCGACCTCGCCTGTGGCGTGGTCGCCAGCAGCGCACTCAGCAGGGAATCAAAGGAAGAACAGGAAGGCGCCGGCCTGGACCGCTGCTCCCCACAGGAATTCATCGAATTCCAGACCCTTAACATCGAATACCGGAAAGATTTCGGTTTTCCTTTCATCATCGCGGTGCGCGGGATGAACCGACGCGAAATCCTCAAGAGTTTTCACCGCCGGATCGAAAGATCCAAAGAAAAGGAGTTCGCCACCGCCATCGAAAATGTGATTCGAATCATCGGCTACCGCATAGCCAATATCCTGAGCGGGAAAGAACAGGTTGAATAGGATCGCGACAGAAGCACCACGATTCACGCATTGCTTTGTGAATCTGGCCCAGCCAAGAATCGGTGCGCAAGTGGTCTGCGCATCTGATGAATTCTTCGCCGAGCGTCACCGCCTGATTTCACCGGCAGATCCTGTATTTATGGCCGACATATACGATGAAAATGGCAAATGGATGGATGGCTGGGAGTCACGACGGCGGCGCGATGGAGGCCATGACTGGTGCATGATTCGTTTATGCCCTGGAACCATCAAGGGCTTCGAGATAGACACCAGTTTCTTCACCGGCAACTACCCACCCGAAGCAAGTATTGACGCCTGTCAGAATTTTGACTCAGACCCGGACCCCCTGGATGACAGCCAGTGGCAGCCTCTACTGGGACGCGTATCACTCAAAGGCAACTCACAACATTATTTTGATGTAGAGGACGACAACGTCCGGACCCATCTGCGTCTGAATATCTTTCCTGATGGCGGCATCGCAAGATTGCGGGCTTTTGGTGTGGCACACCGCGACTGGTCAGATCACGATCCTGCCGATCCAGTCGACCTGGTTGCCCTGCTCAATGGCGGCCGGGCACTGGCATGTAATGACATGCATTATGGCCACATGTGCAAGCTCATCCTTCCGGATCAGTCGATCAACATG
Organism: Lysobacterales bacterium; assembly: GCA_035267185.1. Classification (GTDB taxonomy): domain Bacteria; phylum Pseudomonadota; class Gammaproteobacteria; order Xanthomonadales; family SZUA-36; genus JAUIBE01. The sequence goes on from DATFLY010000031.1 coordinate 4,572, forward strand.
GGCGATGGCTGGGAAACCCGGCGCAGGCGGGATCCCGGACATGATTGGGTCATACTCAGGCTGGGGCTTCCTGGCAGCCTGAGCAGGGCGCAAATCGAGACCCAGTGGTTCAAGGGCAATTATCCTGCAGGCTGCGCTTTATACGGCGCCATGCTCGACGATATGGTCGAAAGTGCCATCACGCCAGAGCTGGAAAACTGGCAGGAAATTCTGCCCTTCTCAGAGCTGGGCCCCGATGGCGTGCATGTCTTCGAGGATCTGAAACAGATCGGAACCATCAGCCATGTGATGCTGAATATTTACCCGGACGGCGGGATCAGCCGGCTGCGACTGATCGGATTTCGTGATCCGGACTTCAAGTCGCCAGTGGAATGAACAACCACATTCTGCAACTTGAGCCGCTGACTACAGAAGCCTTCAGGCCTTATGGCACTGTTGTTGATACCGGGGAGACATCACCGGTCCTGATCAATGATGGGAACACACAAAAATTTGCCAACCTGCTTCCGCTCGACTGCGAACATCAGGACGGCAGGGTTGCTGTTCACCTCTATCGAAGCATTGCACGCGAGTTGCCGCTGACCGTCCACGGATTGGAACGGCATCCACTCGGGAGCCAGGCATTCTGGCCATTGAGCAACAGGCCATA
>DATFLY010000032.1:0-23798 GCA_035267185.1 Lysobacterales bacterium
GGATCAGTGCTTGTCGGGGCAGGCTACGGCCTGGTAGACGGAGCAGTCGCAGGCTTGATCTTTTCCTGGATCTATAACGCCTTCGCATGATTGGTTTCGCATATTATTTTTCAAAATCAGGTTCGCCCTGGTGCAATATTAGGGCTAGTGTTTGTTTATTAATCGTTCACCTGGAGGTTCTGCCATGTCGCTTCTGATTCGCAATGGCCGCGTGATTACCGCCGTTGATGATTACCATGCTGATGTCTACATCGAGAATGAGACCGTCTCGGTCATCGGCAAAAACCTGGAGATTGAGGCAGACACGGTGATCGACGCCAATGGCAAATACGTGATGCCCGGTGGTGTTGATCCACATACTCACCTCGATATGCCGTTTGGCGGCACCACTTCAGCCGATGATTTCGAAACCGGAACTCGAGCGGCTGCACATGGTGGCACCACCACGCTGATCGATTTCGCCATTCAGAGCAAGGGCGAATCCACGCTTGCCGCACTCGACACCTGGCATGCCAAGGCTGATGGAAAAACTGCCGTTGACTATGGCTTCCACATGATCGTGACCGACATGGAAGACGATCGTTTATGGGAAATGAAACACCTGGCTGATGAGGGTGTGACTTCCTACAAACTGTTCATGGCTTACCCGGGCGTTCTGTACGTCGACGATGGCACCATTTTCCGCGCCATGCGCAAGGCAGGAGAAGACGGCACCGTGGTTTGCATGCATGCTGAAAATGGCATCGTGATCGATGAAATCGTCAAGAGGGCACTGGCCGAAGGAAAGACCGCGCCCAAGTACCATGCCCTTACCCGTCCCACGCGGATGGAGGCGGAAGGAACCCATCGCGCCATTTCAATCGCAGAAGTGGCTGAAGTACCGGTTTACATTGTCCACCTTTCATCGGCCGACGCGCTTGAACAGGTCACCCTGGCCCGCAATCGCGGAGTGCCTGTTTTCGCCGAGACCTGTCCGCAATACCTGTTCCTGGATCATTCCTATTATGAGCAGGAAGGTTTTGAGGGCGCCAAGTACGTGATGACACCCGCGTTACGCGAGAAATGGAACCAGGATGAGCTCTGGCGGGGATTGCGTTTTGGTGAGCTGCAATCCATTGCCACCGATCACTGCCCGTTCTGCTTCAAGGAACAAAAAGAACTGGGTGTTGACGACTTTTCGAAAATACCCAATGGCGCACCGGGCGTTGAAAACCGCATGGCGCTGGTTTACAACGGCGGTGTCAACGGCGGGCGAATCTCGCTCAACAAGTTTGTTGATCTGACTTCAACGGCTGCTGCAAAAACTTTCGGGTTATTTCCAAAAAAAGGCACCATTGCGGTCGACTCAGACGCGGATATCGTGATTTTCGATCCCGAGCGCGAAGAAACCATCAGCGTCAACAACCCCTGCACCCATCATATGAACGTCGACTACAACACTTACGAAGGCATGAAAGTGAAGGGCTTTCCTGAAACCGTGATTTCAAGAGGCAAAGTCATCATCAATGACACCGAGTATGTCGGCAAAAAAGGCGACGGCCAGTTTCTGAAAAGAGGTTTATACGGCGGGATGAAATGAAAACACAGATTCAGTGTGCTCTTTGAATATTCCAGGGTTCTCTGAAGATTTTCAATGCAGTGCCGGCCAGGCGATGGTTAAACCTGCCGACGAGATTTGCGCGACCTGGTAATTTCTGATCGGTGCGGTGAATGGCTCGTGTTCAGCTCTTAAGTTTCAGTAGCCAGTCCAATACGCGTGAAGCCGCTTTTCCATAGGGCGGGCTCAGGAACTTCAATCCCGAAAAGCGGGTCTGGTGGAATATTGGACGCAGTTTTGAACAGGCATCAAAACCTTCTTTTCCATGGTAATGCCCCATCCCGCTTTGACCCTGGCCGCCAAAGGGCAGGTCATGTTGAATCACATGCAGTAATGCATCATTTATGGTGACGCCGCCGGACGGAATCTCGCTGATATAACGCTCGGCAAGCGCATTGTCATTGGTGAATGGATAAAGGGCCAGGGGCGTCGGTCCGTCGTTCACGTATTCAATCACTTCACCAGGATCGTCATACGGCAACACCATCAACAGCGGCCCGAATGTTTCCCGCTTTCGAATCATCATGTCCCCGGTGGTATTGAGCACCAGGTACAACGGGATTTTCCGCTCTGATGGGTTGGGTTGCTGGTCGCCACACAGGTTGACCACTGTGGCCCCCTTTTCGGTGGCATCCTGCAATGTATCCATCAGCCGCTCGTATGCGACATCATCAATGATCGAGGTGTAGTCGTTGCTTGCGATGTCCGGCACGTGCTGACTGGTCCAGCTTTTTGCTTCTTCTGAGAATTCATCCACCTGGTTTGACCCGACAAAGACATAATCAACATTGGTGCAGATCTGCCCGGCATTGAACTGCTTGGCAAACATGATCCGTTCGACCGCCTTTTCCATCGGATAGCGTGGATCAATGATCGCCGGTGACTTGCCACCCAGTTCAAGAATGACAGGCGTCAGGTTCTCGCTGGCAGATGCCATCACCGCGCGGCCGGTTTGCCCGGAACCGGTGAAAATAATCAGGTCAAAAGGCAGTTTGGAAAACTCGATTCCAACACCACCGGTCTCTTCTAAAAACGCCAATTTCTCCGTTGGCAAATATTTCGGTGCGATCTCGATCAGCAAACGACTCAGCGCAACGGAGTTTTCCGACATTTTGACCATCGCGCGATTGCCAGCCGCGAACACGCTGGCCAGTTGAATGAAAGTCAGGTTTACCGGGAAGTTCCACGGCATGATCAACCCAACCACGCCCAGTGGTTGCGGAATGACAGTGTTTGTTGCACCTGGAAACATCATGCCATCGACTTTTCGGCGACGAACTTTCATCCAGCCACGCACGTGACCAAGGGTATGTTGAATGGTGTCGAGGGCTGGAATCAGCTCGGCGAACGCGGTCTCATGACGAGAACGATTTCCATAGTCCTCACAAATTGCATCGATGATTGCATCACTATTCTCGGTCAGCAGCCGCTTGAGCGCTCGCAGGTCCCTGCATCGATCTTGGTGGGAGGGGTCAGGTTCACGACGATGCGCCGCTCGCTGAGCGTCAAGAATGGAATTCATTGAGGACATGCAGGACTCTTTGGAATCAAAGTCCAGATCATAAAGGGGCAGGCCGTTCCCGGCCAGCATGAATCCAGTGATCCAGATGCGGGTCAGCTGCCGTTTCGCATCTTCTCGGCAGCGCTGTGGGTAAACGAAACCATGTTTTCGGCCGAAACGTCTTTCGCCGTTGCCCAAAACACCACACCATGATCCTCAACCAGTGCAGCCACTTTACCTTCAGATGTGGTGTAGACAGCACCCCAGGTCCACGGCCCTTCGATCTGACTTGCAGACCAGCCACTGGCCACCAGTTCCTGGTCGAAAGTCGCGGTGTAGTTGTCACTCTGGATATTGGGACTTTGCTGTCGCAGGGTGGCGGTTGTGGAAATCATCACCGATGCGATCCTGCGAACTTTGTCTGCATCGTCACCTCGAGCGATTCGTGCCCATCGGTCACCAGGAGCGACAGGTTCCAGTTCCAGCGCGCAAATCATCGAATCTGACTGTGAATCTTCCGGAACACGGGCAATGGCGTCAGTTGCCGGGTACTGCAACTCGACCCAGACTTCATTACCGAGCAATTCACAAAGAGGAACGTCCGTTTCCAGCGCCAGTGGATGGTCTCCTCCATCAGTGATGGAGAGAAGAGAAACCAGTGCGAGAACGGCGAATGTAAGAACCCCGATACCCACAATCCCTGGACGCGAACGCAAAAGATCGTCAATTTTCATGTGTAACCCCCTATCTTGCGGGTAAGTTACTCCAATGAATTCTTGTGGCCAACGCCGCGCATACCATAAATTCAACCGTTTACGCGGCCATTAGACTCATTTTTCGGCTCGTCAGGCACCCATGCGGGAAATCCGGCGATCCATTCTGTCATTGATGGCTCCTCAGCAAGTCTCTCCGCAGGGCTCTCATGTTCAGGCTGATCTGCTAAAACCGGGAAAAGCGAAAGCACATTTAGAGGTTTTGCACGCAGGCCAGCAATTGTTCCGCTGCTGGCGTGCTGCCAGTCAGATCGAAACTCAGTATCTGGTTGTCCAGGTATGGATCGACATTGAGATACACATTCAGGAAATAGTAGCTGGACAGATTTTCGACCAGTTCTTCGCCAACAAAAGTAAAGGCACCAGAAATTCCATCGTATTCATACCCCACCACATCAGCGATAAAGGCCGTACTGTAGTCATCGTCAAACTGGAAAACCACGGCTGATTCATGCAAAACTTCCGTCTGGATGTGTTCACCCCAGCCGTAATCCGCGGTAAAGAATGTGTAAGCCCCATCGCTGACTTCATATACAACCTGTACCCAGGAGTCAGGAGCGACCTCCTTTTCGATACCACATCCATCGCGACTGGAAATGTAAGTCCAACGATCTTCCGGAGCCAATCCATCTGAACCGGATTGATCTGAATCGCCGGCAGGCTGTTCTTCCATGGATTCCAGCAACGCCGCCCAATCGACTGAATCGTCCAGCAACGCTTCTGATGTATCTTCCTGGCGCAGGCCCTGGGAATTTTCCGGCTGCTGGTCATTCTCTGAAATTTCAGGCGCACCAGCATTATCAACGCTACCTGATGAATCGGTTGGTTCATCGAAATTTGCCATCGTTTGCGCGGAACCGTCCACCGGCTCTTCCACATCAGGAATCAGGTTCCAAAGTACAACCAGCCCGATCAGGATGGCGCCGACCACAGACCACACTTTACCTTTGCTATAGCCAGCCGCAGGCGCGGAAACAACTGTCTGGGGCTGCTGCTCATGCTGTCGCTGGGGTGGTGGCCCGGATCGCGGCACACTCCCGGTGGCTGTTGCGGCAGAAGTTGGTGCAGTGGTTGGCTGTGGGTCGGGAGACTCACCCTGCGCAAAAATATCCGGCAACTCCGGCGCGGCAGCCGGCCCGCTTGCTTTACCGAGTTCCGGTGGACGCCTGATGTGTCCCAACAAACGATCTCTGAGCTGAGTGAATTCGTCGCCGACATCGCTTTGTGTGAAGTCATAAAATCGGTAAGACAACAGGCTGCTGGGCGCTGCCTCTGTCCATGCACCAGATCGCAACACAGGAATGACGTCTTTTCCACCCATGCGGCGAAGTGCAGCGGCTGTTCCAACCTCAAATCCTGATGCGGTTGCCGTACCCTCGGCATTTTCTACAATTTTCTGTTTGAACTGGGGGGTGCAAATGGCGAGGATAAAGTCAGCACGCTCCAGTTCCACCATCATGAAATCATCAATGCTCTGGCTCTCATCGCGCCAGGCATCAAGCCGGGCATCAATGCCGGACTTGCGAAGTTCCTGGGCAAAACTCTCGACCCAGAGTCTGTGTTCAGGTGAATCCCAGGAATAGGAAATGAATACGCGTGGGTTTTGTCCCATGTTCTCGTTTTCAGACATCTCTAATACTCCAATTAGCGCCTATTCAAACTCGTCGGTGACGATCAACGCCAGGAATTCCGGCATTTCCCTCAATGGTTCAAAAATCGGATCCATCTGCAGCAGGTTTGAATAACCCGGCACCTTCTCTACTGCCAATGCCAAGGTTTGCAAGGCTTCTTCATTATGACCAAAAGTGACTTCAACCATCGCCTGGTTGTAAAGAGTCTCCCCGTTGTTGTCAGACCATTCCAGAGCACGCGCGATCAGTTCACCTGCCTGCTCTTCGTCACCAAGATATGCCTGGTAAACAGCCAGATGCCCCAGGACCTTCCAGTCTCGATCATTCACTGCCAACTGGTCCCTGGCAAGTTCAGATGCCTGTCGGTAAGCCTGCTGTGCTTCTGACTCCCGTCCATCGATAAAGCGAAGCGCATCGCCCATCCGACCTACTGCCCGGTAATCGTTAGGCGCAAGTTCGATTGCCTTCTTCTGCATGGCCACGGCTTCCTGATATTGTCCTGAGAAAAACAGAGCCAGGCCGGTATTGGTGTAAGCGGTTCGGTTGGGTTCGATATTGAGCGACTCCTCCCAGTAATCCGCAGCCAGCTGATAATTTCCCATCATGTAGTTAGCAGAGCCAAGGTTATTCCAGGAGGTTGCCAGGTCCGGCTTCAGCGATGCGCTTTTTGAAGCATGACTGGCAGCCCTCGCGAACCGGTCCGGCTTATCGCTGAATGTGAAGTAGAAATAAAACAATGCCGTCTGGGCATACCAGGATCGGGGATCCTGGGCTGCTGCCTGCAAGAATTTCTGTTCCGCCTCGTCCAGCCGGCCCTGGCGCGCAAATACGTTGCCAAGCTGAAGGATCGCATCCAGTTCGACCGCATCCAGGACCAGTGCCTGGTTGAGTGCCTCTTCAGCCTTGGCGTAATTGGCTCGCTGTAGCGCCACTTCAGCTTTTGAATACTGGCCGAAATGACGGTAAAGCGTGCCCAGGGCAACATAAACTTCAACCCTGGAATCGTCGAGCTCCAGTGCCCGTTCGCATGCCATTTCCGCAGCATCAAAACTGGCACGGTCCCCGCCTTTCGAGTAATAACTCAGATGAGTCCTGCACAGCCCGGCCCAGGCCGCCGCAAAGTCAGGATCAAGCTCAGTTGCTTTTGTAAATCGATCAAGCGCCAGCGCCATATCCCTGTCCGACAAGCTGTTCATGTTGGAACGACCGGAAGCGTAGGCTTCCCAGGCTTCCAGGTTTCTGGTGGGAATCTGTTTTAATGCTTGTTCTTCATCAGCACTGAGGGTTGTGTTCAGCGTTTGGGCTATTGAGCGTGAAATTTCGCTTTGAATTGAAAAAATATTCTCTGCTGAAAGCAGATAATCATAAGTTTCCGCCCACAAGTGGACATCACTATCGCCATCAATCAGCTGGGAATTGACACGGATTCGATCTCCGGATCGCTGAACACCGCCCTCGAGAATCACATCCACGCCCAGCTCATCGGCTATCTCGGGTATCGGCTTGTCCTGGTTTTCGTAACCCATTACAGATGTGCGAGACACAGTTTTTAGTGCGCTGATTCCGGAAAGTTGTGTCAGAAGATCGTCATGAATGCCATGGGTGAAGGGTTCGTTTGCAACGTCACCGCTCAGGTTCCTGAATGGCAGGACTGCAATCCAGTATGGTCCGGTGGTTCCGTCGAATGGCAACTTCGTCTTCCAGATAAACTTATCCAGCGCAAAGAGTACGACTGCAGCAGCCAACACACCGATGATGATGTAATTGAGCCTCTGGACCGGAAACGCTGCATGTTCGCCACCTGCAACCGAATCCTGCTCGGGAACCAGGCCCTCGGCGGTTACGTTATAAAACCAGGCCAGCACCAGTGAAATCGGGAACCCGATTGCCAGGAGGAGAACCAATCCCCGCAGGATCCAGTCCGGTGCTTCAAAAATGGGCAGGAGTATGTCTGAAACCTGCACAACCAGCCAGGAGACAACCATGTAGGCCACTCCCATCTGGAACACACCGCGGCGCTTAATTTCCGTCAGAAAACTCAAATGGTTTCCACTCTTTCAGTTGATCGCCGCAAGTATAACCAAGACAGGTCACTTACAGAGAAGCTCATACACATAATTTGCTCGGCTGAGCCTGATTTTTCTGGTCTTGTTCGCAATTCCCTGAAACCAAGTATATTCTCAATGATTAAGGGAACCGAACGTGGCCGACCGACCTGGGCAGGATGAGTCGAGCCAGGTCGCCCCTGCTGGTGAAATTGGTTTGCCAGTGGCGCAGGGAAGCGAAAATCAAAAGTTTCTGAGAGAGTGCAGCCATGACCAACCACGAAAACGATAAACCACGACCCGGTCCGGATGATGATACACCGCGCGATGGACCTGATGGCGAAACGCCACGCGATGGTCCGGATGGCGAAACGCCACGCGATGGACCTGATGGCGAAACGCCGCGCGATGGTCCGGATGGCGAAACGCCACGCGATGGACCTGATGGCGAAACGCCGCGCGATGGACCTGATGGCGAAACGCCACGCGACGGTCCTGATGGCGAAACGCCACGCGTTGGGCCGGATGGCGAGACACCTCGCGTTGGACCGGATGGCGATACGCCGCGCGTTGGACCGGACGGAGATACACCACGGGTTGGGCCAGACGGAGATACACCACGAGTTGGACCAGATGGCGATACGCCTCGTGTCGGGCCGGATGGCGAGACACCTCGCGTTGGACCAGACGGAGATACGCCACGCGTTGGACCAGACGGCGATACGCCTCGTGTCGGGCCGGACGGCGATACACCCCGTGTCGGGCCGGATGGCGAGACACCTCGCGTTGGACCAGACGGCGATACGCCTCGTGTCGGGCCGGATGGCGATACGCCTCGTGTCGGGCCGGATGGCGATACACCACGTGAAGGTCCTCCAGAAACTGAGCCAGAGCCAGAGCCGGAGCCGGAAAAGAAAGGGTTTTTTGCCAGGCTTTTCGGTAAATAGTCTTCCAGAAAGGCGACAAACAGGCGATGTTACATCTCGAGTAACGCAGCCTGGTTGTGCGTTATGGTTGAACGACAGCAAGAGCCATACTGAACAATGACAAAGAAGCTTGCCCTGGCAGTTGGAATTAATGAATACGAATCCAACGTATTCGAAAACCTGACATGGTGCGAGGCAGACGCAGAGGCCATGAAGAATCTGCTGGCTAACCATTGGGGGCCAGAAAAAGACGTGGCCGGTCCTCGTAATTACAACGCCAGGTCACTGACCAGCGCTGGCGGCACACGTATTTCTGCAGACAAACTCAGGCAGGATGTGTCGATGCTGATGAACCACAGCATGGGCGAGGCTGATGTGCTGTTCTATTTTTCCGGTCACGGCGTTGCCAATGACGAGGGCGGATTCCTCGTCACACAAGATGGCACTCCGGAAAATCCCGGTTACCCCATGAAGGAATTGCTGGATGCCGCCAATCGTAGCGGCAACCCGTCGGTGACCATCATTCTCGATTGTTGTCACAGCGGTCAAATCGGGAACATCACCGATGGTGAGGGATTGAATCGCGTTTCAATCAGCCCGAATGTAACCATTCTGGCCGGCGCAGGTGCAACACAAAAAGCTGCAGAAGACTGGGATCACAGCCTGTTCACCGGGATGATGCTGGAGGCATTGAATGGTGGTGCTTCAGATGTGCGTGGTGAGGTTACCGCGGCGGCAGTTTATGCCTATCTTGAACAATCACTTGGTCCTTGGGAGCAGACGCCCGTCTACAAATCCTACGCGCGAAAATTTCTACCATTGCGGCGCTGCGAACCAGTGGTTCCGGACAAAATTCTTGCGCAACTGCCCAGGTGGTTCAGGAGGCCGGATTCGAAATACCCGATGGATCCAAGCTACGAATACACAGATGACTCGAGAGATCCGGTTATGGTGGAGATATTTGAACAGTTCAAGGATCTGCGCAATGGCAACCTGTTGACGACCAATAAATGGTCAGAAGAAGATTATCCTCCCCATGAACCGCATACTCACAAAGAACTCTATTGGTCAGCGATGACTTCAGACTCTGTAAGGCTGACACCGCAGGGTCGCCTGATGTGGAAACGGGCAAAGCGCGGCGATTTTGGTGGATGAATTTCACGGAGTGATCTCTTATGGATAAAAAGATGAGCGATTTCACTGAACGGGCGATGAAAATTCTGATGGCAGAATCAGAAAGTGATTATGGTGAGAAATATCGGGGAGACTACCTCACCCAGTATCGCGACTATGTTGGCTCGGCCGACAATATTTCAGCCAAAAGAGAAAAAGCCAATGGCTTCTTTGTAACCGTCAATACCGGATTTATCGGCGCCAGTGCCTATTTCGATGTGAACAGCGTGGAAGCTGCTTATGTCCAGGCGGTTGTCGGATTGATGTTTTGTTTCGTCTGGGGACGCATGATTCATTCATACAAAACCCTGAACGGCTCCAAATTCGATGTCATACAGCTAATGGAGCGCCATCTTCCACTGGCACCGTTTGCTGCCGAAGAGTTCGTTCAGAAAAACAGCCCGAAGACTCATGTCAGCCTCACCACCGTCGAGAAATACGTGCCTGGGGTTTTCGCGGTTTTACATGTATTTTCGGCGATTTTTCTAATTTCATTAAAGGGTTAATCCATGAGCGCACGAGGAATATCACTGCATATTGGCGTCAATCGTACAAATCCAGAGCACTACCCTGGTTGGGACAGCCCCCTGAAATCCCCCGAAAAAGATGTTGATACCATGGCCGGTATCGCAAAATCCCGCGGTTTCGAGACATCCCAGTTGAAGTCAGAGCAAGCAACCCGCGGAGCCGTCATTGAGGCCTTCACGAACGCGGCCAGTGAGCTCTCGGCTGGTGATTTTTTCCTGGTCACCTATTCCGGACACGGCGGAAGAGTAAGAGATGTGACCGGGGAGGAAGACGACGGTAAAGACGATACCTGGTGCCTCTACGATGGGCAGCTACTCGATGATGAACTCCACGTATTGTTTGCCGAATTCGACGAAGGCGTTCGTGTTTTGCTGATAGCGGACAGCTGTCACAGCGGGACGCTCCTGAAAGGTGAATCTGATCAATCAAACGATGGGGAAGTCGACGACGACTTCGTCATCCCTCGTGCAATGCCGATAACAGCAGCCGCTGCAACCTTCAACAGCAACCGTTCCTTCTATACGGAGATCCAGGATAATCTCCCCAGCCCCCGCCCTGAAATCAAAGCCAGCGTGCGATTGCTTTCTGGCTGCCAGGAAGATGAATTGTCATACGGCAGCGATGAGAGCGGCCGGTTTACCTGGGTCATCAATGACCTGGTCAGCAAGGGTGACTACAACGGAACCTACAAGGATTTTCATCGTGAAATCGTCGATACACTGAAACGCCCAAGCAAGAACCAGACACCCGGGCATTCGACGATTGGACGTAGCAGTCCGGAATTTGACAATCAGCCCCCGCTTAAAATCTAACCGGGCGCTGAGGCACCGTCAGTAAACCGGATTTTCACCGTGTTGCTCAAGGAATTCCTCGCCACCGTGGCCACGCTGGAATAATCGGTACAGCGTCGGGATCATAAACAGGGTCAGAAGGCTGGCAACACCCAAACCAGCCACGATGCTGGACGCCACCGGCCCCCAGATCAGCGATTTACCACCCAGACCAACTGCCAGTGAAAACAGCCCGGCGATGGTCGTTGTGGTCGTCATAAGGATTGGGATTACTCGCCGGCGCGCGGCATAAAGGGTCGCATGGAGCGGACGCATTCCCGCACGAATACGGGCATTGGCAGCATCAATCAGCACGATGGCTGAATTGACCGCAATGCCAGTCAGCGCAATCACACCGTACAGGGTGTACAGGCTGAGCGGGTTGCCTGTGAGCAGAAGCCCAAACACCACGCCGGTAAATGCCATCGGTACAGTTGCCAGGATCAGCAGTGGCTGAAAATAACTGCGGAACTGGGTGGCGATAATCAGGTAGATCAGGCCGATTCCCAGCAAAAACAGACCAAACATGGCATCGAGGCTTTCCTGGATATCATCCAACTCTCCCGACAGATCAAGGTCCGTGTTGGGATACTCGGCACGAACCGCGTCCCACGCTTCCTGCAATTGCTCATTTGCCGCGATGGTATCGTTGATCTCTGGGTCGATATCGGCCTCGACTGTAATGGCCCGGCGGTAATTATAGTGATGGATGGTGCCCATACCCCGGGTGAAATCCACTGTCGCCAATGCACCGAAAGTAGTGGTGCCGCCGCCAGGCAGGGCGATGGGGTCGTTCAGGATTGAGCGTATGTCCTGGCGGTTGCGATCGGTTCCCAGGACCCGAAGCTCAACCTTCTCACCACGGTCGCGAAAAAACGCCACCACTTCGCCATTCATGTGCAATCTCAACAAGCGGGAGACCTGTCCGGGCGTGAGGCCGGCGCGGCGTACTGCCTTGTAGTCCAGTTCAAGCACAAGCTCGGCCCGACCGGGTTCATCGTTGTCCTGTACGTTTTGTGAGCCTGGAATTTCACTCACGATTTCGCGCACCCTTTGTGTTGCTGAACGCAGTTCCTGAAAATCATCAGAACGCACTTTTGCACTGATGGACTTGGCAGCCGGCGGACCACCGGTGACCACCAGGAATGAAATCTCGCCATCCACGGCGGTTGCCATAACATCGCTGCGCATGGCTTCAACCATCTCGTCAACGCTGCGTGAATTCCGGGTAGGCGGACCCAGCGAAACCTGCACCTGGGCATATTGATCGCCATAAACCGCCTCTGTTTCCGTGAACTTGATTCCGGCGTTTACGGTCACAGCCCGGATTTCGCTCATCTCCAGGTGTTTTCGAACTTCCTGCTCGACCATCACACCCTGCCTGAGAGATTCTTCCAATGGCGCATCGGCTGGCATATCAAGGTTGACGTAAAACAATCGAATCGGGTCAGCCAGGAAAAAGTCCATTCGAATCGCACCGATTCCCACAGCTGTCAGCGCCAGGGCGAAAGCCAGCCCACCAACCGACAGGAATCGCACCGGCCGGCGCATCACGTAGCACAGCATCTTGGTGTATTTGACCCTGATGAGGTGCGTGTATTTTGTTCGAAGATCATTGCGTGGACTGAGTTTGCGCGGACTGGAGAGTTTCGATTTGCGTGCACGGAAAGTCATGACGTGAGAGGGCAGAATCCAGAATGCCTCCACCAGGCTGATCGCAAGACCGACGGTCACCACGAATGGAATGATGAACATGAACTTGCCCACGATGCCCGGAAGGAGCATCAGCGGCAGAAACGCTGCCATGGTGGTCATCACGGCTGCCGTTACCGGTTTACCCACCTCCCGCAGAGCCCCGAGTGCGGCTGCCAATCCATCTGCACCTCTTTGCAGCCGGTAGAACATCGCCTCCACCACGACCACAGCATCATCAACCAGCATTCCCAGCACAATCACGATGCCCAGCAAAACCGAAACATTAAGCGTGTTGCCAGTGAAACTCAGCACCCAGAATGTGCCGGCGATCGAAAACAGGATGCCAACCAGCACCATGACCGCAATTCGAAAACCCAGGAAAAGCCAGCAAACAAATAACACCAGCCCAAGGCCCAGCGCGGCATTCCTCTGCATGATATTGATGGCGTTGCGAGTGGGGATGGTCTGGTCGTCCGCCAGCACCAGGCGAATTCCACTGCCCTCGAGCTGTTCGTTCTTGCGATCGATGTACTCATTAACGCGATCGATCAGGTCAATGGTGTTGGTGTTTGCGATCTTTGTGACCGAGTGAGCAATGGCAGGCTGACCATTGAAATACACCATCTGGATGGCTTCTTCACGACCGCGCTTAATCTCGGCCACATCTTCCAGGGCAATCAGGACGCTGGGGTCAGACTGAGGCGCTACCTGAAAGTCGGCCAGGTCCTGCGGATCACCGCTTGCTCCCTCAACACGAACCAGCCACTTGTGTCCGGACACCTGGGTGTCCCCGGCAAAGGTATCCTGGAATGAACGGCCCAGGCTGTCGGCAATATCAGTGGCGAGCAATCCCCGGGCGGAAAGTTCGCCAGCATCGAACTCCACATGAAGTTCTGGTTCGCGCTGGCCAATGGTGATCAGTTGATCAACCCCCGGCAAGCGCTCCAGGTCCTGGGCTACATTTCGTGCGTTTCGGCGAAGGGTTTCATCATCTGCCTGCCCTTCCACGACGACAAGAGCCGTGGGAAAACCGCTGGATGTAGTGACTTCAAGGATCCATGGGTCTTCAGCTTCCTCAGGCAGTTCGTCGTTGGCTTTGGCCTGGACCTCCCGGCGGATATCATTGATCCGCTTGTCGAATTCGCGTTCCGTCAGGTCTCGAAAACGAACCAGGATTTTAGAGTCATTTTCGCGGCTGGTTGATATTACCCAGCGAATGTCCTGAACGTTGCGAACCGCATCCTCCAGCGGCCCGGTAACCAATTGCTCGACATCCTCGGCAGAGGCCCCGGGCAGAATGGTGCGCACGATCACCCAGTTAAAATTAATTTCGGGGTCCTGTTCGCGGGGCAGGTCGAAGTATGACAAAGCGCCCATCAACAACACCACGGTAAACAGGATGTTTACCAGGGGATGGTTGGTCAATAGTGACTTGAACATGAAACTCTGCTGACTAGGGCCGGACTGTCACGGAATCGCCGTCCTGCAATCGATCACGACCGATGACAATAATTTCAGTCGCAGCCGGGAATTTCACGGCCACGGGACGCCCCTCCTGCGCATTGGCAAGCGGATTGAAAATCGCCCTGCCATTTTCGTGAACAAACACGCCTAATTGTCCATTGCGACGACTCACCAGGCTGGCCGGCAACAAGCCACCCTCGACACGCCAGACCACTTCGCCGCTGCGCCCGACCGCCGGCGCAGCATTTGTAAATGAAAACCGGGCGCGTCGGGAACGACTCCTGGCTTCAATGACAGGGGAAAGCCGCAGCAACTCCAGCGGCCATGTCTCGCCTCGCGATTCGAAAAACAACGAATCTGCACCATCCAGTGAGTCGGCCACATTGACAGGTATTTCTGCATCGAGCTCGAATTTGTCGACCTGCACCAGGCTTACCAGCGGGGTACCGTTGGTGACGAAACTTCCTACCTGGGCCATGCGATCAGTAACCACGCCATCAAAGGGCGCCCTGATTTGACACTTTTCAAGATTGCGTTGCGCAATCGACTCCGAAACTTCATCCTTCCTGACCTGCGCTTCCAGCACAGCAACTTCTGTGGTGCGGGCCAGTAAATCATCGTCGGAAAGGTAATTGTTCTGAACAAGCTCCTGCGCGCGTGTGAGCCGTGCATCGGCCTGTGTTTTCTGCGCCTTGCTTGATCGTAATTGTGCCCGCGCCTGGTCGAGGGCAAGCAGATAATCAGCCGGATCAAGCTGCAAAAGCGGCTCGCCGGCAACCACGTTCTGACCTACATCCGCGAATAACTCCTGCACGACCGCTGAAACCTGTGCCGACAAAACCGCATCGTTAAACGGGCGAACATCGGCCGGTGCGCGGCGTTCCAGGTCGACCAGCACCTCGTTCAGCGGCTGCACTTTTACTGCAACCTGCGCGTTGATACTCAACGGCAAAGTCACAAAAATAATGATCAACAGACGAGAAACCAGGCTCATCAGAACTCCGCATTGGATTTACCCAAAAAAGGGTCAGGAAAAACACCCATGATATGCCTGTTCTAGACTATAAGTCATGGCTTTCCGACAATCCGCTTTTAGCCTGCAAGACAGATTTGGTCAGCCGTGCGACGGATGAAAAACAGGAATGTATCCCGGATCAGATTTACATTTTGAAGATTGCCTGGCCTGGCCTGATCACAACATCAAACCTCGTCCCTGTTTCGGGAACATTTTTGTCACCTGACCGAATGGCCTTCAGCGTGAATGACTTGCCGCTTCGTCCCGAACACTCGAGGGTGATCAGCTGGCTGCTTCCGTGATAGAAAACCTCGGATACGGCACCTGCTGCAATTGCCTCGTCAGTTCCCGGGGCCTTGAGCCGAAGGTCTTCCGGCCTCAGCCAGAGTTCCTTTTGGGCAACCGATGACGGCTCGACCCCTCTGATTAACGGCTGCTCCTGCCTGGCTCCCAAAGCATCCCTTTCCAGAAAACTGCAAGCGCCAAAAGCCGATGCCACATAGCGATTGGCTGGCGTCCGGTAAATATCCGCCGGCGCTCCGATCTGCTCAACGCCACCATCTTTAAGCACCACGATACGATCCGAGACGGCCAGGGCATCGTCGGTGTCGTGGGTCACCATGATCGTGGTTATTCCCTGCTGCTCGATCAGCCGGCGGGTTTCACCTCGCAGTTCGTGGCGTAGTGCCTTATCGAGGCTGCTGAACGGCTCATCCATCAGGAGCAACCGCGGTTTTGGCGCCAAAGCCCTGACCAGTGCAATACGTTGTTGCTCGCCACCTGATAGTTCGTGAGGAAACCGGTTTTCCATATCCTCAAGGCCGACCAGTTCAAGCAGTTCGTTTATGCGCTGCCGTTTGTCTTCCTGCTTCGCAAGTCCAAACCCGACATTGGCGCTGACACTCAGATGGGGAAACAATGCGTGATTCTGGAACACAAAGCCGAAGTTCCGCTGTTCCGGTGGAACAACAACCTGCTTTCCACGACTGAGCATTTCTCCCTCGAGATTGATTTCACCAGCATCCGGCGTTTCCAGACCTGCAAGCAGCCTGAGCAGTGTTGTCTTGCCACTGCCGCTGGCGCCCACGAGTGTGACAAACTCTCTTTGATTAAGATCAAAAGAAACATCAGCCAACGCCGCCTGATCTGCTCCGGCAAAACGCCTGGTTATTCTGTTGACCTGCAGGAATCGACTCATGGTTGTCTCTTCAGCATCCGGTTCATCACAACAACCCCCAGCATGCCTCCGGCAACCAGCACCAGCGCAGGCAATGATGCCTCTGGAATACGCCCTTCGCTACTCAATCGGAATGTCAAAGTGGCCAGGGTTTCAAAATCGAATGGTCGCATCACCAGCGTCAATGTCAGCTCCTTGAATACATCCACGAAACAGAGGGTGGCAGCAGCAAACAAGGCCGGCCTCAGCAGGCGCATATCCACTTTCAACAATGCGCGCCCCGGCGTGGCACCCAGGGTCCGTGCAGCTGCATGAAGGTCACTGGCCACCCCGGCCTGTGCAGCGGCAACCGGCTGGATACCGACCGCCATGAACCGCACCCAGTATGCAAAAACCAGCCCCACTGCGGATGCACTCAGTGCAAGCCAGGCGAAACCATGAATCCCTGCAATATCAGACACGATGGCACCAACGCCCACTGCCAATAGTGCACTGGGAATGGCGTAGCCCAGCGATGCCAGGGATTGCATTCCAACGCCACCTCTGACCTGCCACGCCTTTCTGCCGGCGGTCAGCCAGAGTGCGGTCAAAACCACGAACACACTGGCGAAAAGGGCGAGCCAGGCAGAATTAAACATTGCACCACCATACTCAGGCCAACCAGCAAAGTCGCCTGAACTGATCGCCCAGGTCAGGAACCGCAGGACCGGCCAGCCAAACCCGAGAAATAGCGGAATACCGATCACAACCCAGGCCATCATCGTCCTTGCCGGCGTCAACGCAAGGCGCGCCAGGGGACGCTCGCGGGTATCACTTGCAAACCCTCTTCTGCCACGTTGCGCCCGCTCAAGGATCATGACGAAAACGATCAGTGCCAGTAACATGAAAGCCAGGCGCATGGCAGATACCAGCGAGCCTTCAGACCAGGCACGAAACACCCCGGGTGTCAGCGTGTTGAGTCCAAAAAGGCTGACAACGCCATAGTCGTTGGCAGTCTCCATGGCGACCAATGCTGCACCTGCTGCCATTGCTGGCCGGGCAAGGGGCAATACCACCCGCAAAAATGCCTTCATCGGACTGCAACCCATGGTTCGGGCCGCTTCGATCAGGTCTGCCTGCTGTCCGGCAAATGCGGCGCGGCAACTCATGTAGACATATGGATAGAGGGTCACAACCAGGACAAGTGTGGCGCCAATCCATGGCAGCATTTTCTGGGTGAAAAGAAATGCATCGAGCCCAAGGTTCTGGCGAATCCACAAAAATGCTGGTGTCAAATGCTCAAAGCCGTCGAGGTAAGCAGCACCGGCAACGAAGGCAGGAACCCCAAGAGGCAGAATCAGCAACCACTCCAGGGTTTTTCGGCCTCTGAACTCATAAGCTGAAACCAGCCAGGCACAAGTGACACCAATGCCAATTGCGAAAAAGGCAACCAACATAATGAGCAACGCAGTGCTGCCAAGCTGCTCCCACAGGCGGTACTCAACAATTCGGCCCCACTGCTCGCCACCATCGCCCAGCGAACGCAGACCAACCACAAGCAGTGGCAGGACGACACAAGCCGCCGGTAACCAGCTGAAGGTGGTAACTGAAGCCGATCGTAAGCCGCGCCGTAAGTCAGTCAAACTTTATCTATTGCCAGCCGGATTGATCGAAGACGGCACTGGCATCGTCCAGGTGCTCGCCAATGCCCGGGAAAGATTCCGTATCTACTTTGAATTCACCCCAGCGCTCAAGCGTGGGGGTTGCAGAGAAATCCAGGCTGATCGGATATTCGTGGGTGGACTCGGCAATTTTCTGCTGAATCTCAGGGCTGACCAGGAACTCCATGTATAGACGTGCGGCATCGAAATTTTTTGCATGTCGTGTCACGCCAATGGCGCTGACATTGAAATGGGCGCCGCGGTCTTGCTGGTTGGGAAACACCACGCGAACTTTCTCAGCCAACGCCCGATCTGCTTCTTCTGGTGAATTCAGCATGATTCCGAGGTAATAGGCATTTGCGACACAAACGTCTGCCAGCCCACTGGCAACCGCGCGTATCTGGTCCCGGTCGCCACCCTGGGGTGGACGTGCCATGTTGGACACCACGCCATCAGCCCATTCCTGTGTGGTATCGACACCATTGGCAGCCACGATGGAAGCGACAAGGGCCTGGTTGTATGCGCTCGAAGACGAACGAATGGCCACCCTGCCCCGCCACTGATCATCACCCAGTTGTTCGTAGCGGGTTATCGCTCCCTCCGCGACTCGATCATCAGCAACCATTATCACTCTTGCCCTGGCAGTGAATGGATACCAATACCCCTCGCTGTCCCTGAGACCTTCAGGTGTGGCTGCCATGAGCACTTCAGAATTCAATGGTTGTAGCAGACCCTCATTTTTTGCAATCTGCAAACGACCGGCATCAACCGTGACCAGCACATCTGCCGGGCTGTTCTCGCCTTCTGATTTGAGTCGCTCGATCAACTGGTCCGCATCGGCATTGACCACCCTGACCTCGATGCCGGTGCGTTCGGTGAACAACGCATTGACCTCGGCATCGACACCGTAGTGACGATGAGAGTAAATATTAAGAACGTCCTGGGCCAGCGCAAAACCGCTCCAGAACATCGTGGTCAGCACCACTGCGATCAAGCCAAAATGGACGCACCAATACTTTCCAGGCTTCATAAAAACTCCAGCTGGGTTGGAATCAACCGATATCCAATACGGGTATCGTCGAATCCCTGAGATGAGAATAGTTTGTAAATGATAGTCATTCTCATTTAAACGTCAAGTATCATCGTTTCGACTTGCACATTGATTTTGCAAAGATTGACCAGGATCAAGCAATGAAAAATCAGCGTGACATATTGTCGGGCAGTCAGATTTGCAAATTACGTTCATTGCCAGATGTCAATCGCCGTTAAATTCGATCCAGAACTGATCCGGAAATACGATGTTTCCGGGCCTCGCTACACGTCCTACCCGACTGCAGTCCAGTTTCACGAGGGTTTCACTCTCGCAGACTACAGGCGATTTGCCCAAACCAGCAATCAGCAGCCCGATGCATCGGATCTTTCACTGTATGTCCATCTGCCGTTTTGTCATTCTCTTTGCTACTACTGTGGCTGCACCAAGAAGATCACACGTCATCGAGAACATGGCGTTCGTTATCTCGAAGCGCTGCATCGTGAAATCGAAATGCAGGGCTCACTTTTCGACCAGTCCCGTGAGGTGCGTCAACTCCATTTTGGTGGCGGCACCCCAACGTTTTTCGACGACCGACAATTGCAGGAATTGATGGGCCAACTGAATAAACATTTCGGCCTGACAGAACGCGAAGAACGCGAATATTCGATCGAACTCGACCCACGAACGGTCGATCTTGGGCGCCTGCAGACACTGCAGGGCCTTGGGTTCAACCGGGTCAGCCTCGGCATCCAGGATTTTGACCCCGATGTGCAGGTCGCCGTTAACCGGATCCAGGGTATTGACGAAACGCTGGCCCTGATAACCGGCGCGCATGACCTCGGGTTTGACTCTGTGTCGGTCGACCTGATCTACGGCCTTCCACTGCAAACAGTCGACAAATTCATGCAGACCCTGGAAACCGTGGTGGCCGTAAAACCAAACCGTCTTGCAGTTTACAACTATGCACACCTGCCACAGCTTTTCAGGGCACAGCGCCTGATCAGGGAGGAGGACATTCCATCTCCGGAAACCAAGCTGTTATTGATGGAACTGACCATCAATTTTCTCACGGAGCATGGTTACCAGTTTATCGGGATGGATCATTTTGCATTGCCAGATGACGAGCTTGCACTGGCGCAGAATTCAGGCACGCTGCAAAGAAATTTCCAGGGCTACTCCACCCATGGTGATCTTGACCTGGTGGGCCTGGGCGTCAGTTCGATCGGAAATGTCGGCGATTGTCATCCGCAAAACCTCAAGACACTGCCCGAATACATGTGTGCGCTGGATCAGGGCGAGTTTCCTTTCTGGCGCGGACTTGCACTGACTGATGAAGACCGTCTTCGGCGGGCAATTATCCAGTCAATCATGTGTCGCGGTGAACTGCGCTTCGAGGAATTTGAGAAGGCCTTCGGGATCAGTTTTTCCGCCCATTTCGCTCCTGAGCTGAACGAAGTCTCACGCCAGGCCCGGGATGGCTTGTTAATCCAGCATGAAGGCGGGTTTGATGTCACACCCTCGGGTCGGTTGCTTTTAAGAAACATCGCAATGGTCTTTGACGCTTATTTCAAACCCAGGAAATCAGAAGTCCGATTCTCTAAAGCCATCTGACTAAAAGCCGTAAACCTGCCAATTCGCATCGCAGTAGAATAGCTGGCTCCATTCAGGATCCGGGCGCGAGCACTACACCGTGGAAATTCTTGATTCGCTAAAACTGATTGGCCCAAATCGCCGCAGTGAAAAAACCGTTATCGAAGCCTGGCTGGCGTTTACAGGTGAGGAAACAGCGCATCTTCAAACCATCGCCGGTGAACTGGTGGCCAACTCCCGGGACAGGCTGGTAAGCCTTGGTATTGCAAGGACTGAAGTTCAGCTTCTCGAGCCATCAACCGATGGGTCACCCGGCCAGATTTATGCAGCGATTGCTGCCAACATTGCACTCCTTTTGCAACAACAGGCAGGGCACCGGGTTTCGTTTCATGCCAGTTTCCCTGGGATTGATTCACACAAGGCATCCCTGGTCGTGGAGTTTGAACACGGTGATACCGGCCTGGAATCGGCTCGACTCGCCCTGGCTGTGTTACAGGATGTTGTGCCAGAAGTGCACCTGACCGAACCACAGAATTCTCTCGAGGAGGAGTTACAGAAGTTTTTCGAGGAGGCACCCACACAGGTCCTGCCGCAGCAGACCCAGGACCTGATTGATGCCGCGGAGCGATTTGATATTCCCTGCAAGAAACTGGACCGGGATCCCTACGAGGGGCTGGAGGGAGACTTTCGTATCCGCCCTCACTCAATGCTCAAACTTGGCCAGGCAATCCACCAGCGCGTGATTGATGGCAGCTTTCCGATTGATTCGGGTGAGGCATTGGCGCAGATGGTCCATGATCGCGCTGCATTGCTTCACGCACTCAAATCACTGGGTGCGCCAATGCCAAACTACCAGGTCTGCGCAAATGCTCAACAAGGTGCAGCGAGTGCCGAACAACTCGGTTTTCCGCTGGTGGTTAAACCTCGAAGAATTGACCGGGCTAGCAAGTTCAGTCCGGTCAGCCTGAACCTGGACAATCAGGAGCAGGTCAACGCATCATTGAGTTCAGCGCTCCGCTCGTGCGGTGGAGCCGTTCTGGAATCTCATGTTCCTGGGAAAAGTTATCGCGCTTTGCTCAGCGGCAGGCAGTTGCTGGCTGTGCTTGAGCTGAGCGACGGCGTTGCTGTGGCAGATGTGCTGAATCAACTCAACCCGGAAACAGCATCGCTTCTTGGCGGTATTGGCCAGCGACTGAATCTTCCATTACTGACACTCACCCTGGTCACTGAAGACATCTCCCAGCCACCTGGCGAGGCAGGGCGGGTGGTGAATATGGACCTGGCGCCTGATCTCGATAAATTTATACCCGTGGAAGGGCAGTTCCAGGCCAGGTCGTTAAGAGGGAAGGCGGCGGACAGTATCGTTCAACACCTTTTCCCGCCTGGAACACCGGCGAGAATTCCGCTGGTTTCGGTGACAGGCACCAACGGCAAATCGACCGTCTGCACCATGGTCTCGCGCATGATGCAACAACGAGGCTTCAGTGTTGGGCTGGCAGCCACCACAGGACTGTATGCGAACCGTGAAATGATTGAGGCCGGCGACCGCGCAGGAGGCCAGGGTCACAACCAGATTCTCGATTCAACTCAATTTGATTTTGCCGTGCTGGAAACGGCCCGGGGCGCAGTCAGCGGACTCGGACTGATGTTTGATCACAGCGACGTTGCAGTGTGTACCAATGTATCTTCAGACCACCTGGGCGAACGCGGGATCGAAACTGTCGAGCAGATGGCGGAGTTGAAACAGTTCATCGTGGATCGGGCCCGCAGGGCAGTGGTTCTGAATGCTGACAACCGTTACAGCGCCGGAATGTTTAAAGAACGACCGGGTTGCCAAACCTGGATCGTTTCGGCTGAGCTCAGCCTGGACCAGTTGAATAATCGTTTCGGACCAGGCAACAGTTTTTGTTTCGCTCATTCGAACGACGGTGTCGAATGGATCAGCCTGCATCATTCGGGCAAAACTGAGGGCGTGATGCCGGTCAGTCAGATACCGGCAACCTTCAATGGTATTGCCCGGTTTAATGTCAGTAATTCGCTCCAGGCCATTGCAGCGGCCTTTTCGATGGGGGCTTCGGTTGAAGACATTCGCCTGGCCATGTCCGGATATGTCACTGATTTCCAGACCAGCCCGGGACGGCTCAACGTATTCGAAGGCCTGCCATTCAAAGTGATATTCGACTTTGCCCATAACGAGGAAAGCCATCGTGCTTTACGGGAAATTGTCGATAGGGAAGAAGTCAGCGGACGAAAAATCCTGCTTTTCAGCCGGCGCGGTGACACCACCGATGAGCGCATTCTCGAAGAAGTACCCTGCATCGCCGATGGCTACGATCTGTTCATCAGCTTTGACAATCCGAAACAACACGGGCGCGAACCAGGTGATGTATCCGCCATTTTGAAAAGCGGCCTGATCGAGTGCGGGGTCGAAGAAACCAGAATCATCACAATCGACACAGACAGCGCTTTCATGAAGGCATTGAACCTGTGTCGTGAAGGCGACCTGCTGGTGGCATGCACAACCACGAAACACCTCTATCGGGATTGGGAACAGATCACAACTTTCAAACCAGGTTGTTGATCGCCCTTCTACAATTTATCATTCCAAACAGCGGTGCGTTTTAAGGACCAGGCGCCACCGCTTTTTTTTATGCCAATGGAAATAAGCAAAATGCAAACTCGCAGCATGATTCTGTTTTTAATGGTTGCCACACTGGCTGCCTGCAGCACCACCCCGCAACAGTCCGATGTTGTTATTGAAGTCCCAACCAACCCCAAGGGCGGTAAAGAGCCCATGGGTGGCGATTACTGGGCGCTTCGATACAGCTATCCGACCATGCAGTTTGATACCCGCTGGGTTCGCGAGGCCAAGGAACAACATGATCGGATGCGGGTTTCAAAACCTGCAGGTGTGCATCGTGTTTCAAACGAAGGTAATGGCGAGCAGACCGAGGGCGCTGGAAATCTTCCAACGGATCAGTTCACCGCACTGGGTCCCAAACCTCTTGATGGCAGTTTCGGTATTGCAGCGGGTCGGGTGAACGCAATTGTTTCTCACCCTTCTGACCCGACCATCGCCTACCTTGGCTCCGATGGTGGCGGTGTCTGGAAGACCACCAATTGCTGTTCTTCGACCACCACCTGGGAATCACTGAACGACGATCCGATGTTCAATTCAAT
>DATFLY010000033.1:0-4059 GCA_035267185.1 Lysobacterales bacterium
CAATTTTGGGTATCTGTTAATTGAGATGCAGAGGTTTGAAGATGCGCTGGCCCAGTTTGAACAATTGCGAATGATTCATGCCGGCGGTGAATCCTGGAAGGCCGGGAGAGCCACCGTTTTATTGTTGCTGGGGCGTTTGAATGAAGCCGAGGAACTGGCCCTGACGATCACCGATGATGATGATTTTCGAAATACGATGCTGGCGATGGCACGGTGGGATAAAAATGAGGTAGCACAGGCACGGGCATTTATCCAGGCGGCAAATCCTGATGATGAGCTTCAACAGTTGGCTTCCCTGGTCGAGTGGTATTCATTTACGGGCCAGTTTGAAGAAGCATTCGATGTCATGCAGATCATCAGGGAGCAGCATTCGGTTGAGTGTTCCGGTCCCAATTCTGTCTTGTGCGGACAATTATCAGGGTTATGGGGTTCGCCATTCCTTGAGACGATTCGAAATACCAAAAGCGGCCATGAGTGGATCGATGCTTTTTTCCCGGGGCATTCGGCACGCACGGAGCAACGCGAAGCCCTTTATGCACCCTATTCAAATTAAGAAAACCGCAACAATCTTATCCGGAAATACTCGTCGATCCTTTCATTTCGGTATTTGGAGTAATGATTGTGATGCGTTGATATTTGATCCATATCACTCCTGGTTCGCGGGCTTGCAATTAGGGCATCGATTCATGAAACTCTCATGTGCGTCGATACCCGAAGCCGGGACCGCCTGAACTTTACAAACGAGGAACACAAATGTCTGAATTTTCACTGAAACCCGGTGTGGTCACCGGAGCGGATTACACTACCCTGGTCGATGCAGCCAAGGCTGGCGGTTTTGCCATGCCAGCGGTCAACGTTGTGGGTACCAATTCCTTAAATGCCGTGATGGAAGCTGCAGCACAGGCGAATTCAGACATTATCATCCAGTTGTCCAATAGTGGTGCTGCGTTTTATGCCGGTGCCGGGATGGCAGATGGCTTCCAGGCAAAAGTGCAGGGCGCGGTTGCTGCTGCCCAACATGCGCATTTGCTGGCAGAGCACTATGGCATTTGCGTCGTGATGCATACTGATCATGCGAACCGTGCATTGATTCCGTGGGTTGAGGCCATGCTTGATGAAGGCGAGAAATTCCACGCCATCCACGGAAAGCCGTTATTCAGCTCTCATATGCTGGATCTTTCCGCAGACCCAATTGATTTCAATCTTGGTGAATGTGCCCGAATTCTGGAACGCATGGCAAAAATCGATATGTCACTCGAGATTGAGCTGGGTGTGACCGGTGGTGAAGAGGATGGCATTGGCAGTGATTTCGACGAAGCGGCGGACAATTCAAAGCTGTATACCCAGCCTGAGGATGTCTTGCAGGCCTATGAACTGCTCAACCCCATTGGACACTTCTCGGTGGCTGCCTCGTTTGGCAACGTGCATGGTGTTTATAAGCCCGGCAACGTGAAACTTCGCCCGGAAATTCTGAAAAATTCGCAGGCCCTGGTTGAACAGACCCATGGCACTGCTCACAATCCCTTGCACCTGGTCTTCCATGGTGGCTCAGGTTCGGAAAAGGCGAAGATCGAAGAGGCTGTTGGATACGGTGTGTTCAAAATGAACATTGATACCGATACCCAATTTGCGTTTTCTCAGCCGATTGGCAAGTTTGTTGATGAGAACCACAAGGCGTTCAAATACCAGGTCGATCCCGACGACGGCACGCCGTACAAGAAGTTCTACGATCCGCGTAAATATCTGCGCCTGGCAGAACTGGGCATCGTCGAACGCCTGCAGGAAGCGTGTGCAGACCTGGGCTCCAAAGGGAATTCAATCGCCAGGAGCTAACGCGACGTACCTGCGGGCAGGGGATTGAATCTCTGTGCCAGACCGAACCGGTAATTCGCTGGAATTTTTCCCTGGGGGTCTGGGTCGGGTAATATTGACGCAGGTCTAAAAAAATTCGAGTTCCGCGAACAGGGAAGGTCGGGGATGAGAGAAACTGAAGCCGGAAGAATTCCGGTGTTTTTACGCCGTACGACGATAAGCTTCGTGATTGGCGCAGTGGCCATCATGGCCTCGCCAATCCAGGCCCAGGACTGCAACCGCGGTCCACAAATTTCCATGTTGAGCCATGGCTTCGAGTCGCACGACTCGGGGCCCAGCCGGGCATTGCCTTCACAACCTTACAATCACGTCACTCCTGCGGACGTTGGTGTTGAAATCGGGGTCGGTGTTGTCGGTGCGGTTCCTGACCAGCCCTACACCGGACCAAACGAAATTACCACACCCGGACTGATCGAAAATGTCGTCATCGATGGTTGCCTTCGCATTGACTCGGATGATGTCACTATTCGCAATACCATTATCAGTTGTGGTGGACTCTACCCAATCAAGGTCGAAGGCGGCAGCCGAAACTTCATCGTCGAGTACAGCCGGTTGGTCTGCAGTTCGTCGAGCAAGATTTTCTACTTTGAGAGTGGCGCGCCCAACGCACGGGTTGCCTACAACGAGGCATCTGGCTGCCAGGACTTTTTTTATATCCAGGGCGATCTCGATGGTGTCACGGTCCTGGGAAACTACATGCACACACTGATCGGTTCATCCGGTGCTCACGCCGATGGTTTCCAGATTGGCCAGGCCAGTACGGCAACCGGCACCGTTCACATCCGGGGAAATTACTTCGATCCGGACAACGAGGAGATCGGCAAGACCGACCTGATTTTTGCGACGAATTCTTCCGAGGTTCACCTGGTGATTGAAGATAATTTCATCAACCGATGGGGTCACTACACCATGCGCTGCGGCGGCCAGACCACCGCTTGTACCATCCGCAATAATGTCTATAGCCAGGCGTTTGAAGGCGTCGAGCAGCGTCTGCTGCTGGTAAACGCAAATGCGCCTTCAATGCCGGCAGCATATTGCTGCAATCGCTATGCAGATGGGAGCCTGGTTGAAGAGTATTTTGGAAATACCGACCTGGTACTTGGCGCCGAGCACCAGGTTGAGAATTGTCCACCCTTTTAGCACTCCTGATGGGAAATTACGGTAACCCAATTTGAAAAATTGCCGCTGAACCCGGATCAGACGTTTACTGCAGGCCAATGATTCTCAGGTATTCCTGTTCAGTCACAATCTCGCGGTTGTCTTCAACATGGTCGAGCCAGGTGAGGCCCTCAAGGTGGTCGTGTTCGTGAAGAAAAACACGAGCGGCAAATCCTTCAAAATCCTTTTCGATTGTTTCACCGTGGCGATCCATATAGCGAACTTTGATGGCATTGGGTCGCGGAACCTGGCCGCGAAGCCCCGGAACGCTGAGACAGCCCTCCCAGTCTTTTTCAATATTACCTGACCGCCACAAAATCTCCGGATTAATCACCGCTGTGGGCGGCAACAAGGGTGCATTGGGGTAGCGAGGGGTGGGCTTAATCGACAGGATGAAAACCCTGAGCGATTCAAAAATCTGGGGCGCTGCAATGCCAGCACCATTGGCTGCTTCGCTGGTCGCAAACAGGTCATCGATCAGGCGCTGTACCTGGTCATCGATTTGCTCAACAGCCTTTGCTTTTTCGCGCAGTATGGGCTGTCCCAGTTGTGCAATTTCCCGCATCAGTTTCTTCTTCAGATTTGTCTGACCCGAGTTTACCGCAACAGAATCGAAAGCGTGCCGGTCTTCGGGTGCATCCGTGAGCGTTGGCTATACTTGCTTGTAAGCAGTTTTATCGAAGTCCGCTTTTTTAAGGAGCAAATCCATGAATCCGGGACCAGGGAATGTATCAGTACTGTTCTTTATCTTGTTGATCAGTATCTTTCAGGCGTCCGATATAGACGCTCAGACATCTGCCATCACTTACCAGGGTGAATTAAATGATTCCGGAACTCCTGCAGAAGGTGCTCATGACTTTGAATTCACCCTGTTTGATGCGCCAGCGGGGGGAAACATGATTGAGAACATGGTGACGGTGCTTGGGCATCCTGTTAACGACGGGATATTCACCGTCGAGATTGACTTTGGTGCTGTTGCTTTTGAGAACGGCGATCGCTTCCTGGAAATTCGAGTGCGCCCTTCGGGAG
>DATFLY010000034.1:0-48649 GCA_035267185.1 Lysobacterales bacterium
GACGCTGGCGCCCATTGGACGCAGCCTGAACAACAATCAGGCACGTAATGTTGGCCGGACCCGTTTTCTGACATGGCTCACAGCCACCTGTTCGGTTGCAGCGGTCAGCATCATCGGCGGTGCATTTGTTGTCACTGCGCAAGCCTCGGAACTGGCGATACTGTTCAGCCTGGTGCCGTGGGCAAAATATGGCGCATGGCTGGGGTTGATTGCCGGAGTGCTGGGCATTCTTGCGCTGATCTCTGCTTTCAGAAACAAGGCCAGCTATAGCATCCCCTCTGGGACGATGCTGGGCTATGTGCTGACTGGCATCGCTGCCATCAGTCTTAGCAGTTTTATGTTCTTCTGGGAACTCGCGCCTTTCTAGACAGAAACCAACTTTATTGAAATTGATCAGAACATGAGGCCGGTTGATTACCGGCCTCATCGTCTCTGCCAACGCAGTTGGGGTTCGATTGGAACCACTCGATCAGCGAAGATCCCGCACTGTGCTCGGATCAGGCCGCGGGACCATGGTACTGGAGTCACCACGCGGTCCCATCAGGATTTCAGTGATCGACAGTAACTAAAGGCCAATTCGTTTGTATTCCATCCGTCAGCTCATTTCGCTAGAGTGCGCGCACCCTTATACCGCGTTCGACCCGGTTGGAAATTCAATGGCCCAATATGTATACACGATGAACGGCGTCGGCAAGATCGTGCCGCCCAAACCTGAAATGCCCTACCGCCTCTCCATCCAAAAACTACCCCCACCATAACCCGCCCCATCGGCATGATTAAGAGCCTGGATCACCTCATTGCGAAAACGCCAGAAAGCGTAATGCCCGCCAAACAGAACCTTGAAGATCGATCCGCCCATCAACAATGCACGCAACAGGTACTGCTCATTCCAACTGCGCCCCTGCCCGATCACCCAGGGCTTGGGGTATTCGTAGGGCAGAAATATATCGTGCACATGCACGCGAACACCCGAGCGCAGCCGCGGAAAGACTTCAAAGAACAGGAAATTCACATCGCTGCCGGTCTTTGATACATGGGATGAATCAACAAACAGGATGTCACCCGCGCGTAGTGACTCAAACAGACTGAAGGGCAAAAACTCCACCCGCTCCTGATGGAAATCGTCAATCTGGTTTTCAATATTTTTCAGATACCCCGGCGGATAGGGTTCCACACATTCCAGACGCATCTTCCCGGCCAGCATCCGCCGGTTGATGTCCGCACTGAGCAGGGTCGACATCCCGCTGCCAATCTCCAACAGCCGATTCGGTTTCCAGGCGTTGAGCAACACCAGCAGGGCCCGGGAATCGAGCATCTCGAATATCCCGTTGTGGGTAAAGTAATGATCCAGATCGTCATTGACCTCCCCCTCGTCAGGATAGTCGTACAACCCGATGTACTTCGGAAACCAACGGGTGATGACCTTCTTGTGGTGTGCATCGTTGAAGTCGATCCCCAGCGGCGCCGTCTCAACGGTGGCCGGCCACACAGCGTCTTCCCGCTGCTTAAGATCCTCGACATCAACCTGAGGCGTGTAAAAGGTAGGAAGGGTCATTGTTTGACTGAAAACTGGCAAAAGAGGGCTGCAGAGTAACCCCAGCCGAACAACATGCCAATGGGGTATAAGAAGTATAAAGGGTTTCAGCGGTTAGTAAGCAGTAGCATCCAGCGAGGCTGTATTCCATCCGTCAGCTCATTTCGCTAGAATGCGCGCACCCTTTTACCGCGTTCTGCCCGGTTGGAAATTCAATGGCTCAATATGTATACACGATGAACGGCGTCGGCAAGATCGTGCCGCCCAAACGTGAAATTCTGAAAAACATCTCCTTGTCGTTTTTTCCCGGCGCCAAGATCGGCGTTCTTGGACTGAATGGCTCTGGCAAGTCCACGCTGTTACGAATCATGGCAGGCATCGACACCGACATTATTGGTGAAGCACGTCCGATGGCAGACATCAAAGTGGGTTACCTGCCCCAGGAACCACAACTCGATGAAAGCAAAGACGTTCGAGGCAATGTCGAAGATGGAGTGCGAGAAGCACTTGACGCACTGGCCGGGCTGGACGAGGTCTACGCCGCCTATGCCGAGCCTGATGCAGATTTCGATGCCCTGGCCAAGAAACAGGGTCGCCTTGAAGCGATTATCGAGACCTGGGACGCACACAACCTGGATACCGCGCTGGAAATCGCCGCAGACGCATTGCGGCTGCCTCCCTGGGATGCTGATGTCAGCAACCTGTCCGGTGGTGAAAAACGTCGGGTAGCGCTTTGCAGGCTTTTGCTCTCCAAACCAGACATGTTGCTGCTGGACGAACCCACCAACCACCTGGACGCAGAATCGGTGTTCTGGCTGGAAAAGTTTCTTGAAGAGTTTCCCGGCACGGTGGTCGCTGTCACCCATGACCGCTATTTCCTTGATAACGTGGCTGGCTGGATCCTGGAGCTGGACCGCGGCCATGGAATCCCGTGGGAAGGCAATTACACCACCTGGCTGGAACAAAAAGAGCAACGCCTTGAACACGAGGCACGGGCCGAAGCTGCCCACGTCAAGAGCATGAAAGAGGAACTGGAGTGGGTCAGGAAGAACCCAAAGGGTCGCCAGGCCAAGAGCAAAGCCCGCCTGGCCCGTTTCGAGGAAATGCAGTCGCGGGAATTCCAGTCACGCAATGAAACCAACGAGATCTACATTCCTCCCGGAGATCGCCTTGGCGAAAATGTGATTGAGTTTTCGAATGTCTCAAAGGGATTTGGCAACCACACACTGATTGACGACCTGTCCTTCAGCATCCCCCGCGGTGCCATTGTGGGCATCATTGGTGGAAACGGCGCCGGTAAAACCACCCTGTTCCAGATGATCGCAGGCAATCAACAACCTGACAGTGGCTCAGTCGATATTGGTGAAACCGTCAACCTGGCATTCGTGGAACAGGGCCGTGAGAACCTGGATGACAGCAAGACAGTCTGGGAGGCTGTTTCAGACGGCCAGGACATATTGAAAATTGGCAACTATGAACTTCCATCTCGCGCTTACATCGGCCGCTTTAATTTCAGGGGATCGGACCAGCAAAAACGGGTTGGAGACCTCTCCGGCGGTGAACGCGGAAGGCTGCACCTGGCAAACACCCTGAGAAAAGGCGCAAATGTGCTGCTGCTGGACGAGCCCTCAAATGACCTTGATGTTGAAACCCTGCGCGCACTGGAGGAAGCCATACTCGCCTTTCCTGGCTGTGTACTTGTAATTTCTCATGATCGCTGGTTCCTTGACCGTGTTGCCACACATATTCTGGCCTTCGAGGGCAATTCCGAAGTAATCTTCCATGAAGGAAACTTCAGTGATTACCACGAGGATCTGATTCGACGCAAAGGCGACAAGGCTCAACCGCAGAGAATGAAATACAAGCGTTTGAAGTAGAACAAGGCGCATCCAAAACGGATTGTATTAAGTTTACTGATCATCGTCCTCAGCTGACTGAACAAACCTACCCGGGAGAATCCAATGAAACCGACCATTCTGATTTCCACTCTTGCCGCGATGTTAGCGTCTTCGGCATTTGCTGCAGAGTGGCCAATGGGCAATGACCCGGGCTTTAGTACCAAAGTGAAGAACCCGACATATGACAAGTCAACCGGCCCTTTCATGCTCGTCGATGCCGCACACAATAATTTTCATGTCACCGAGGGCTTTATAGACCCGTTTGTCGATCTTGCCGAGAATGATGGCTACCAGGTTGTGATCGGCACTTCAGAACTTACATCGGATTTCTTACGCTCTTTCCAGATCGTGATGATCATCACCGCATTGCCATTTGAATTCACAACTAAAAACGAAGTCACCACAGAAACCACTTTTACCGCGGATGAAATCAATGCTTTGCATGACTGGGTAACAGCGGGTGGCTCGTTACTGGTTTTCAGTGAACATGCGCCGTTCGACCAGGCCATCAACCCGTTACTCAACAAGTTCGGGATCACCTCAAGTGTCGGCACCATTGCTGATCCGGAGAACCACGACAAGGAACTTGGACGCGATGGATGGGTGATATTCTCCCGGGAAAACGGCCTTCTAAATACGTCGCATCCTTTGGCGAACGGTCGCAATGAGGACGAGATCATCAACAACGTGGTGGCGTTTGGTGGTAGTTCACTGAGTGGCGATGATTACCAAAACATATTTCAACTGTCTGATAATGCAGAAAATCGCCAGCATGCGACAGGCGTCGGTCCCGTCGGCATGGGAAACTCCATGGCCCTGGCCGGGACTCTGGGCGAGGGAAAAGTGCTCGCGTTTGGCGACTCAAATGGTTTTACCGCCATGAATTTTGACAACGAGGATGGCTCAGAGATGTCACTGGGGATGAACACAGCCCATCTTGACTGGAAGCAAATGGTTCTGAACTCACTTCATTGGCTATCCGGGGATCTCTGAGGCAGTTGCAGGACCTCTTTTGCTAGGGCGCTGCTTTCTCCTCACAGCCCGGCACATTATCCAGCGCAATACGCGAAAGCGGAATCGTACCCTGCAAATTCGCTGATGTGATGTCGTAGCTGAGAAGCGCATTTTCACAATCGGCAAATTCAATCTCGATGGTTCCATCGTTTGACTGGGACGGCATCGGTGTCGCTGCGTCAAAAACACCGCCGCTGGTGAGTTCAATATCGAGCATGGCTGAATCACCCGAATAGGGTCCAAAAGCCGTTAACCAGCGATGACCGGGTTCACCCAGATTGGCCGGGACACTCGCATCAGGACGCGAGGTGTCATAGGTAAACCACGCGACAAACATCGTGCCGGAGTCTTCAAATACCGTGATGAAAAAACCCTGCCCCTGGGTGGCCTCATTAAACCAGGCATCATTAAGACCAGAATTGATGCTGAAAGGTGGCTCAATGTTGGGTAAAGGAATCACGCGAACGACGTTAGGTGCGATATCATTATTATTCAGTAAGCCATCGGAATCATTGACATAAAGCGTGCGCCCATCAGGACTCAACCCCACCCCGTTTGGCAATGAAAACTGGGCCTGTAACAGGGGGCCATCGGCTCGGCCACGCACCCCACTGCCCGCAATCAGCGTCAGTGTTCCGTCCAAAAGCACCTCGAACACCTGGTGTGTTGCATTACTGACCACGTAGAGACGCCCGTTGCCGTAAATAATATGTCCGTTTCCGCCGGCAGGCTTGGAATTACTGCTCGGTGTCTGTGCCAGTATGCTGAAGCCACCATCCTGCGGAAGCTTGACAATGTTTCCATTACCGAAATTCGCAACATAGAGGTTGTCGTCCTCATCGATGGTCAACCCGTTGGGACAACTCAG
Organism: Lysobacterales bacterium; assembly: GCA_035267185.1. Lineage (GTDB taxonomy): Bacteria > Pseudomonadota > Gammaproteobacteria > Xanthomonadales > SZUA-36 > JAUIBE01. Next base: position 5,315 of record DATFLY010000034.1, read on the forward strand.
TGCAAAAGAAGATGAAAAGACAGAAGAACCCTGCGGGGTGTGTTTTGAAATGGTGTTGTTGCCACAATTGGCAACATAAAGATCCCCGGCAGAATCATGCGCCAGGCCCACAGGGTTGGATATAAGGCCGCCACTGGCGAAAATTGACCGGGTGCCATCAGGTGTCACCATATCAACCCGGCTGGCCGCAATATTCGACTGGAACAAATTCCCCTGGGCATCAAAGGTATTTCCTGACGCACCCGAGAATCCCTGCGCAAAAACACTGAACTGACCATCCGGTGTCACCTTCCACACCCTGGTGCCATTTGCGTTGTTGAGCAGAATTCCAAAGTCGGCAACGAAAATGTCGCCATTGCCATCAACAGCAAGATCGCCACTGAAATTGGTTGTCTGAGATGGCCGCAGAGTCGTTACTTCCTGCGCCCACAGAGGGGTCTGGATTGTGACCGCGATACTCAGCCACAACCCGGGAAATTTCCAGGTTCCACACTTCATACAAATCCGACCGGAGTGGGCTCGCCTTGCTTTCAGCGCTTTACCGAATCAACCAGGTTCAGGAATCCTGATCAGCAAAAACCTCAGGGGGATTCCCGCTTAACCAGGCCAGCGAAACGTCCGTTTCCGGAAACCCCTTTCTGCTGACAGTTTGGTTGTAAACTTCTGAAAATATACTGCTTCGACTGATCCGGTCAAAAGCTCTGATCATGCCCATTGCACCCCGTCCGCGGGAACCAAAGCAGCAGTCCAGGTAGTCACGAATGACGCCAGTCAGGCGAACACCATGCTCAGCGTGAAGCCTGCGATCAACTTCAAGAAAGTAGGCCGCACCACCCCAGTACAAGCGCACATTCCAGCCTGACTGCCAGCCGGCGTTGCTCAGGTCGATGATGGCATCATCATCAAACTGCCGATGGCCGACTGCAGCATCAAAACGATTTTCATACTTCGCAATCACCTCGTCCCAGCTCAGTTCTCCGGCGGCATACATCACCTGGTATTGCAGGTAGCTAGCGATGCCTTCAGCAAACCATTTCCCGCTGTCTCCAAGGTAAGGAAACATCAGGTGCGACAATTCATGGTATGCCGTCCAGTCGCTCTCGAAATCGCTGTTTGAGTAGTCTGGGTTGACATAGAAGTTGACGGCGCGACCTCTCCTTCCTTTCCTGGTGTGTGCCCAGGGGACGGGCCGATTTGCATCTCCACTTCTGTGGAAATAAACGTCATAACTGTAGGGCAATTGACCGAAGAGGTTCTCCATGCCCGAATGTGCATGCTCCACCCAGTCCATGAGATTCTCGCGTTCCGGGCTGGAGAATCGATCTTCCCAGTGCCAGCGCTGGCTGGCCTCCAGGGAACCATTAATGGATAGCATCGCACAAACTGGAAAAAACCAGCGGACGCTTGCTCGAAACAGACTCAGAATCATCTTCCAAAGATACCGGACTCCAAGTGAAATTTTTGACAATTAGGCGTGCCAGTGACTCTGCTCAACCGTTTCGGGCAAAACGGAAACCACAACCCGGTCCTGATTCGGCTCTATTCTATTGTGATGAACTCACTTGTTTGGCTTCCTGTGTGAGTCACACCGGCAACCGTGGCCAGTGTTCCGACAGCTGTTTTAACAATCCGGGTCATGAATTCGACGTCAAATTTGTCGATGGTGTCGGTTGGCTGGTGATAGTGCGGGGTCCGGAAGTTCGCCCCATCTGAAACAAACAGGGCATCCACACCTATTCCCCAAAAAGGTGCGTGATCACTGCGCAGAAAGTTGGGATCACCATCGTCAAGCACCGATACGATTTTCAGCCCCGGTACGTGCGTTGCTCCCACACTGTTGAAGACATCGCTCATGTTGGTGGCGAAGCTGCTGCGTATGTTGTAAATGGCTGTATCTGCATTGGGAAAATTGACACATTCCGGCTGGTTTGTGCAGGTATAACCGATCATTTCGAAGTTAATCAGACCAAGAACATTTTCGTCACCAGGCAGATTAGCCACGTAATGCCTGGCGCCACGCAAACCGAGCTCTTCCTTGTCAAAACCAATAAAGCGGATACTGGTTTCACTGTTGAACTGGGACAAAACACGCATGGCTTCAAGCATACCGGCTGTGCCCGATGCATTGTCATCTGCGCCTGGCGTGGTGGTCACGGTGTCGAAATGACCGTCCACCGCATAGTAAGCACCGTCGTCATTCGCACCCTGTAAAGTCGAATAAACATTCACACCCTCGGACCCTTGCCAGGTAAAACGCTGATTGACCGGTACCAGCTGGCGGTTTGCCATCTCATCCCGAAGATATTGACGGGTGGCCTCAAGATGTACGGGGTCGACAGCATGGTGACGAACACCCTGCATGAATTCGATATCTGCCACCAGTCGTTCAGTACTGACAAGGTCAATGATCTCCTGCAGATTTTCGACATATCGGTCGTCGGCAATGATCTCCAGTTGGAAACCATTGATGCCGAGCGACTGGAAATCCGTGTCCTGTGTGTAATGCCATTGAGCCAGTTTCGAGTCGCCCCTCACAACCGGGTAGCCAACATGCCCACTCAGATGGGCCTCCGGAATTCGATATCGCTGGCCGGATTGGCCCACAACATCAAGCTGGATTTCCATCACGTCGTTTTCAGGGTCAGCCAGTGAATAATTGACCGTCAGGGTGCTGCCGGAGTCCATCACCGTAATACTCTCGATCGAAGGCGGCAGGTTGTATTCGGAATCAGACCCGGGATCATTGTCTGCTATCTCCTGGCAGAAAACGTCCGGGCTCAGGCGTTCGAGTTCGATCGTACCACTCAGGCCAGGGTCATTTATCAGATAATCGAAGGTGGCTTCTGTGCAACTGTGAAAAACCAGCGATGCGGTACCCACAGGCGTGGTTTCAACCGGCTGTGGCACATTCAGCTGCCCGCCAGTCGGCCGGAACAACGTCATCTGGGCGAGGTTTCCCGAGTATGCTCCGAACATGGTCATCCAGCGCTGGTGATCGGCAGCATCAGCAACAGGAGGCTCATCACTGAATGTAAACCATGCAGCAAAAAGATTGGATTGGTCCACCACCACATCAATCAATAACCCCTGCCCGTCAACATTGGGATCATGCCAGCTACCGGAAAGGCCAGCGTTGATTTTGACGTCAGCTCTGGCCGTCACGCAGGTGGCGATGACAAGAATCGAAAGCATTCGGATCAGCATGCAGTCCTCACACGGAATTGGATACTCAACAACTGGACCTTTCGGTTGCTATAAATCATTCAGCAACAGGCTCACATAATCCGCTGTGAGATTATTGAATATTCCGGTCTAGCGCTTGTGTGCAACGATTCCAAGCATGGGCGGTGGGAAAAAGAAAGTCGAAGGATCTGCTTCAGCCTCAGTCCACGCGGTCTGCAGTTCCTCTGCTTCTGCCTCACTCATCAGCCCGGCTTCGACCAGCTTCGGTGCATACCCGGCTGTGAATTGTGAGACCCAGGACCATACGTTTGAGCCAGGCCTGCCAATCTTGCTGATCGGTTCCAGGTGAGTGATTTCGAATCCGGCGTTGATCAGCATTCCTGGTAATGCCTGCGCAATGTCGTAGCTGCCACCGTTAACCAGGGCACTCTTGTGGTACGCAGCAAACAACCGACTCAGTGGCTCGCGCACCGGAAACATACCCACCGAGTTGTAATTGAAGTAATCCCAGGCGACAAATACTCCGCCCGGACGAAGGGTCCGCGCTACCTCGTCGCAAACTTTTTGAGGATTTTTGACGAAACATAGCAACCAACGGGCGAATGCACCATCCGCCGAGCAATCTGCCAGCGGCAGCTGCTGAACATCATGCTGATGCACGGTGACATTGTTGCTGCCTTCAGCTTCCATGCGGGCATTAAGGTGGCCAACAAATTTGCCAGCAGCCTCGACAGCATGCACATGACCCTGCGGCCCCACCAACCTCGCCAATTCAAGTGAAACAAAACCCGGACCGGCACCCAGGTCAAGCAATGTCTGGCCTGGTCCGAAGCCTGCCATCCGCCAAAGCATTGCAGTAACGTCCTGCCACACCTGGTGCTGGTATCCCAGTCGGGCTAGTTCCTCATCCGAAGTACCCAGATGATAATCGTCTGAATCACTCATTAACGCACCAGTTTCCGAAAAATTGACCAGTCGCCATCTTAACCCGATAAAGCCTTTTACTGGTCAGCGTTTATACTTTTTCCGGAACTTGTGAAGCATTGAAAAGAGGCATAAAAACAAACAGGTTCGATCTTTGAGTTCATAGTGATTGCAGATTATTTCACTGCTCAAATCTGAGTTTCTGTGTATCCTGCGCCAGGTCTTCGTAACCGAATTCTTCGATATAATATTCCAGCTGCTGAAGCTGCAAATGATTAAACGCATATCCGCGTTTTTTAAGAGCCATTCGTTTGGCCAGGTGGTTTTCGACTTCCTTATGAGTGGGCACAGTTTTCGGTGTGGCGCTCTTTTTCCATACCCTTGAAGGGCTGTGCAATACGGCTGTCGCGTCTTCGATCCATTGCCCTCTTACTACGACGGATCTGATACTGCGCAGGTTGCTGGTTGTTTCCAGTGGATTGGCATCAAGCAGAATCAAATCAGCCTGGAGTCCTGGAGCAACTCTTCCTACCCGGTCACTCCAGCGCATTGCGTCCGCTGCATTGGTCGTGGCCGTTTTAAGTGCTTCAAGTGGCGAAAGCCCGAGGGATTCGAACATCTCGATCTCACCAATCAGTGCCGGGCCAGGCACAAAGTTGTTATAGCCCCCGGAGTCGGTACCGGCAATCCACTTCATGTTATGCAGACGAAGTTTTTCGAAAATTTCCTTTTGCATCGGCAGGATGTTCTGACGAAGCTCGGTCACCCGATCGACCTCCTGGCCAGCGGCCGTCACCCAGGTCGCTTTGATCCTTGGGTGAACCAGCCTGCCATCCGGACCATTTACGATTGCCATCGCATCAGCGCCGCGCAGGTGTTCCCGGTATGCCATGAATGTGGGGGCCAGGTAGATATCGACGCCGATACTGGGGGTCACCCAGTCCTGGTCAGAAATGGTCAGTGTGCCGTCGTCAATGTAACCCTTTAGATGCTCAACCGTGCGCATACCGCTTTGCATTACATGAGAAACCGATACTGGCTGCGGATTGTGACCCACCACATCGAGACCGACCGCATGCGCTTCAGCCATGATGGCGTCAAAAATTTCGAGATTAATCGAATTGTGTATCTTGATGGCATCAAAACCATCGGCTGCCTGTTCCCTGACAGCAGCACGTGCCTCTTCCGGAGAATTGACCGCGAGTGCATAACCGCCAAAATCGCTGCCATTCAGGATCATGCCGGTGACAAACATGCTGGGTGCAAACAGCTCGCCTGCCTCCACCTGACTCTTCCGTTGCAGCAACCATGGAAAACCATCCATTTCACGAATCGTCGTGACTCCGGCGCCAATCTGGGTCAGGTAATCGGCAGAAGTTGTGAGCGTGTGTGCATGCATCTCAATCAGGCCAGGCGCGAGAAATCCGCCTTCGCCGTCGATCACCTGAGCATCTTCGGGAATCTCAAGCTCATCCTGTGGACCAACCCACTCGATCAGGTCATTGTTAAGGTACACCGCGTGTTCGTGAAGCAATCTGCCATCCGGCAAATCGATCACAGTGACATCCCTTATTACCAGGGGTTTGGGATTGATCGGGTCTTCCGGCCGGAAAAGCAAACTGGATTCGATGTCATATTCATCAACGTAAAAACGCCATGCCAGCAATGCTCCATTATCTTCCTGGGCTTGTGACAGCTCTGAAATACCCGACATCAATAATGCGATCAGACTGACAAGAACGATACCTGGAATTCGTTCACTCATGATTGAAGCTCGCGGTCTTTGGAACACACGATGTGTTCCTTCAATAGATCGACGCTTCGAGCACCATTTCGTTACCAGGTTGAATCGAATTCAGGTGAATTAACCGGCAGTTTCATCCTCTGCTACCAGGCTGACACAGTTCTGCTTTTGAATGGAGCCCTCGGATTCAGCCTTGCAGAGAGACTCGATACGGGCCAGATAAACACGAGTTGAGGCCTGCGATCCTTTTTCTTCCTGCCAGGCAATCATCTGGTCGTTAAGTCGTTTTATGACGCGGAAATTTCGCCCGCTGAACAGGTCATCCGTGGATGGAAGTTCGTCAATCAGTGAATCAGCAGTAGAAACGATCAGTTCACCTTGCTCTGGTGAAAGCCTGATCAGTGCCCTGACATAGCTTGCTCCCCACTGGAGCCTGGTTGCGGTTCCTTTGGATGCCTCGTAGGCCTTGCGATACCAGTCAAGCGCTTCCTGGTTGTTACCCTGGTCTTCTGCCAGGGAGCCAAGGCCACTCATGGAGTAATACGGTGATGGCGTGCGCTCAAGCTCTGCCAACAATAGTTCGCGCGCCTTGTCATCCATGTTGGCGTACTGGTAGGTCCACTTCATCTGGTGGACCAGGCCTTGCCTGGCGTAGACGTCACTGACTGATTGGTTGGCTTTCGCAATGTCAGCATCAAGCTGACTGGACAGCTCTTGTGAAATCGGTTCTTCAGATTCCTCGAAGTGAAAGACAAGCAATGGACGCCAGCCACCCAGTTGCTCCTCAACGGTTAGCCCGGGACTATGGCGCAACGCCATAAGGCGATCCTGATACAGCTTCTTCAGCTGGCGACTCCTGTTTTCGTCAACGGCCAGAACATCCATGATCTCCGGGGAGTAAGCCAGGGATCCCCAACAGGCCAGGACCAACTGGTCCGTATTAAGGATCTCCTCGAGCCGCGCATCAGCGCCGGTCAGTTTTACAGGATTCTCCTCGGAGTTTTGCTCTGAAGAAGCTTCAAGGTATTGCATGAATAACCTTGCCGACGCGATTTCATCAACCGACCGGGCCTGCTCGGACAGGTTCTTGAACAATACCGGGTCGTAGTCTTCTTCAAGGACACTGCTGTCCTGGCCCCAGGAGTAATAGGCCAGCTGTGTATATTCAGTTGCGCCAAGTGCACCAGGTTCAGATGTGGCCCTGGCCAGAAGCGCGCTGGTGGGTTGCATGGAGTTCAGGCTGTTTCGCAGGACCGAGTTATACCGATCAATGTCAATTCCGCCCGGAATTCGGGTAATTTCCTCACCGGCCGGATTGAGAACAATCATGGTGGGGTAACCCTTGACGCCAAATCTCTCTCCGACGGTCTGGGCCTGCTCGGTGTCGCCATCGAGGTAAAAAGGCACAAACAATTCAGACAAGGCAATAAACTCACGGCTCTGAAAAACCGAGCTCTTGATCCTGGAGCAGTACGGACACCACACGGCACCCCAGTAAAGGAAAAGAGGCTTGTTCTCTTTTTTTGCAATTTCAAATGCCTGTTCGACATCGCCCCGATACCAGGAGATCGTGTCACCCTCAACTGAGGTGTCGCCGGCGGCATATGTATCTGTCACTGGAAAAACCAGTGCCGACAAGGTGACCGTCACTGAAACTAACAAACTGCAAATCGCTGAACGAATATTCATCTGTGATACCAGGATCCCGAAAATGAAGGTTGAAGGATGTTCGATTCTATATACCGACCGGACAGTTTTCGAATTCCTGTCGGCTGTAATCGGAAAGTCGAACCGTGACCGTCTTACATGAATCCGGACCTTTGAGATGCCTGGTGCCCATGACCGGTAGCGAGGACCGGAACCATACAGTTTCACCTGGTACCAGCTATCCATCCTTTGATGCGCAATCAATACAAAGGGTGTTGGTTGGATCAACTTCGAGCCGCCTCGGGTTGATCAGTTCATCGCAGTCTGCACAAAACCCGAAATCGCCTGCCTCGATTCTTTTCATAGCGGCTTCAATGGCAATCAGCTTCTGTTCTTGCCGTCTTATTGAGGCCAATGCCATCTGCTGACCCTGCATGGCATCCATGCGTGACAATCTGCCAACCCGGGTCTGGTCCAGTTCCACAGTCTTGCCTGCCTCGGCAAGTGAGTCCAGGTTATCGAGCAGGGCCTGACGCGACTGCTCCAGTCTATTCCTGAAATCCTGGAGTTGATCATGTTTCATTGTTTTGGATCCAGCCACCGGGCTTGTCCCTTTTAATCTACAATTTCCGAATACTAATACAAAGGGGCCGATTTCGGTGCCCAATGCACTAAAGCAACAGGAGCGCAGCGTGAAACAGCATTTTCTTAGAGAGGGGCTAATAACCCTGATTCTATTGACTGGCCTTTCTGCGGGAGCAGTTCAGGCGGAAGTTGTTCAGGATCAGGCCCAGATAGGTTGGTCGCCAACACCACCACCCTACGACATTGGCGGCCACTTGCGACAGCAGCTTGCCCAGACTTACACGGCCGGTGTTGACGGAACATTGGTGCGTATCGAACTCGTCGTGAGTTGCGACGATTCATCACTGGGTAATTTGCATGTTGAAATCCAGACGCTGAATCCAGCGAATGAACCCTCGGGGATGGTGCTGGGCGGATTTTCTGTCGACAGTCAGTTATTACCGATACACGATGGCATGAACTACGAGATTGTTGATTTCCCTATGCCGGAAATCGAACAGATTGATGGTGACACCTATGCAATCGTGATGCGTGGCGACGAGGGCACGATCTGCTACGCACCCCGGGGCGCCGTGGTGGGGTCAATGTTTGCTTATCCCCGTGGCACTGGCCTGATCGGTGATGGCCTGGTCGTTCCAACCACGTGGACGGAAACTGCAGATCCGACGTTTGATTTTACCTTTTTTACCTACGTAAAATTACCGGGCCCACCGGATGGACCCGGTTTTTGTGACATCACTGACGCCACTGGCATGCCCAATGACTGGCTGCCGGACGATGTACCAGCCTGCGGATGCCTCGAAGATCCGGTTTTTAACGCTCACAGATGCTGGTTCGCCCTACCCGATTTTGTGTTGTGGCGGGAACTCTCCCCATTCGGGCAACCATTGATGGACGCCCTCTGGAACCTGTTGCCGCTGAACTCTGGTCTGCTGGAAGTCCGCGCATTGGAAACCGGTGATTCGTTCGCCGGCTCCGAAGTGGTTTTCGATGGTCAGCTTAAACCCGGAAAAACGCAAAAGTTTAAATTGGATGTCGAGCCTTACGGTGTTGCTTCACAGGTCTCCCTGATGTTTATTGGCCCACGTGGTGATGCGGTGGTGACATTTGAAGTCAACCAGGAGATTGTTGAGGGACAACAGTGACCTGACCATCCAAAATGGGTTTGCAGATGCAGATTCGACCTCTGGCAGTGCCCTTGTCCCCATCAATCCGGGGATCTTTCCGTATGGCGGGCTGAAGGAACAAAAAAGGAAGCCCATACCCTGGGTAGCGAGATTAAAATTCGGTAATGACAGTAACACCCGTGTTTTCGAATCGATCCATGGTGATCATTACGTCAGTTGATTCAGCGAGACTGATTTTTCTTCCGATGAGCTTCTGAGGTTTTAGTAATCCTGACTGGATCATCTCAAGCATCTGCCCATAACGGTGGGCCTGCATTCCATGACTGCCGAGAATTTCAAGCTCTTGTGAAATAACCCGAGACATTGAGACATCGATTGCTCGAGGTTCGGCAGAAACCAGGCCCACCTGAACATGCCTGCCGCGTTTGCGCAGGCTGCGAACAGAGTTTGATATCACATCTGCGTTTCCAATGGCGTCGATGGAAAGATGAGCTCCGCCACCCGTCAGATCACAAACAGCTTCCGCAACATGTTCGGTATCACCTGCGTTCAGAGCCTCGTTTGCACCGAACTCCCGGGCCTGACTCAGCTTTTCATCTGTAACATCCACGGCAATGACCCTGGCACCCATTGCACGCGAAATCATGATGGCTGAAAGACCAACCCCACCACAGCCATGAACGGCTACCCACTGCCCCTCCGCTATCCTGCCCTGGTCCACAACCGCCCGAAACGCGGTGGCGAACCTGCACCCCAGGCTGGCTGCCGTTGCAAAATCCATTTCTGGTGGCAATTTGACCAGGTTGACGTCTGCGTAGTGGATCGAAACGTAATCTGCAAAGGATCCCCAATGGGTAAATCCGGGCTGGAACTGATGGTCACAGACCTGCTGGTTACCTGAGTTGCATTGTGGACATGCACCACATCCGCCAACGAAAGGAACCGTGACACGATCTCCCACTTGCCAGCGTTCAACGCCCGATCCAATTGCCTCAACCGTGCCCGCCATTTCGTGACCGGGCACATGTGGAAGTTTGATGTCGGGATCGTGCCCTTGCCAGCCATGCCAGTCACTCAGGCAGACGCCACTGGCCTCAACTTTCAGCACCACACCTCCGGGAACCGGAACCGGATCTTCAACCTTTTCAATGGCAGGTTGTTCTGAAAATGCCCTGTAAATAACTGCCTTCATCGGAATCGCTTGTGTCTATACTGGATCGTCATCAGCGGGAGAGAACCAATGCGTGGATTGTTGTTGATATTCGTTTCGACCATTATGTGTTTGATGAACACACTAACACTTGCTGACGAGGGTGATCGAGCCCGGGATCTCGGAATTCCGTTTGATGGCACACCAGGTGCGTTGAATGCCATTACAGATGTGGCAGGCGTCACCGTCGGGCATACCACGCTCATCTCTGGCGAAGGGCCACTGGTCGTTGGCAAAGGCCCGGTCCGCACCGGGGTCACCGCCATACTTCCCCGGGGCATGTCCTATGACCCTGTCTTCGCAGGCTGGTATTCACTCAATGGCAATGGCGAGATGACCGGTACAACCTGGGTTGAGGAATCCGGTTTTCTCGAAGGCCCAGTGATGATCACCAATACGCACAGCGTTGGCGTGGTCCACGATGCGGTGATTGCCTGGCAAAAAGAAAGAGAATTCTATGAGGAATTGCCTGGTGAGCCCGGCATATTCTGGTCTTTACCTGTCGTTGGTGAAACTTATGATGGCTGGCTCAATGACATCAATGGTTTTCATGTAAAACCGGAACATGCATTCGCTGCCCTTGATAACGCCGCTGACGGGTCGGTTGCCGAAGGCGGTGTTGGCGGTGGAACCGGAATGATCTGTCATCAGTTCAAGGGTGGAATCGGCACTTCATCCAGGGTGGTCGAATATGAAAACGCTGCGTACACCCTGGGCGTACTGGTCCAGGCCAATTACGGGGTCCGAGATGCACTGACCATCGCAGGTGTACCAGTTGGAAAAGAAATTTCAGACCTGATGCCCAGCCACGGAGCACCCAGGGAGGATGTTGGCTCCATCATCGTGGTTGTCGCCACGGACGCGCCACTGTTGCCACACCAACTCAAACGCATTGCTCGTCGTGTACCCATGGGACTGGCCCGGGTTGGCAGTTATGCCAGCAACAGCTCCGGCGATATCTTCATTGCTTTTTCAACCGCCAACCCTGGCGCAGCGCTTCGCGTCGGAACAAAACAAGCGTACTTTCTTCCGAACGATGACCTCAGCCCATTGTTCAGGGCTACAGTAGAGGCGACCGAGGAGTCGATCGTAAACGCCCTGGTGGCCGGTACAACCTTGGCGGGCATTAACGGCAATACGGTCTATGGCCTTCCCCATGACCGGCTTCGGGCCATCATGAAGAAGTACGGCCGCTAACAATCCGGATAAAGGCATGACGAGGGTTTCCTGCGTCTGAACGTATCTTCAGCAAACACCATGCTCGATAGAATGGACAGCTATCGAACCTGAGAAAAACTGAATGCTGAAAAAAACACTCGCTTTTCAATTCACACTGCTGATTTTGCTGCCATCAGTCAGTTTGGCCGACACGTGGAATTCTGCAACCCGCACGCATACCCATGTCATACAGTCAGATGCGCTGGAAGAGGAACGAACCGTTATGGTTCGTACACCGCCAGACTACAACCCCGGGCAAACTTACCCGGTGGTTTTCGTGCCAGACGGCGAGTGGAATTTTGAACTGGTTGCCAGCTACCTTGATTACATGGCAGACAACGATATCTTCCCGGACATGATTGTCACCGGAGCGATCAATGTGAATCGAAACAGGGATTACATTCCACGCCCTGACCCTCATTACCGGGACACCGGACAGGCCAACAGGTACCTGGGTTTTGTTAAAGAAGAGTGGATCCCACTGGTATCAGATCGCTATGCCAGCGCGCCTCAGAGAATTCTGATCGGGCATTCATTTGGCGGCGTGATCGCACTTCATACCCTGTTTACCGAGCCAGAGCTTTTCAGCGCATACATTGCACTGGGCTCCAGCGCCTGGATAGCCGACCGGGTATTGTTCGAAGAGGCTGAAGAATACTTTCAGCAATACCCACAGCATGATGCATTTGTCTACATGGCGGTTGGTGAAGGCGATGGTGGCCCGACAGTGCCTTCCAGCCGCGACCTGGCAGCGCTCTTTGAACTGCACGCACCCAACACACTCGAATGGACATTCGACATCACCGAACAAACCGACCATTTCAAGAACGTACCTTCAGGCATGCATGATGCTTTTATGGCGCTCTTTCCTGCCTGGAATTTTGACCAGGAGCTGAAGTTAGCCGCCAGGTCAGGTGGTGTCGACGCGGTTAACAGTTTCTTTGCTTCCAAGACTGAATCCCTGGGCTGGCGATTCCTGGCAGCCTGGTTTGACCTGGGAATTGTTGCGCTAAACCTCACCAGGGAGGACCTGGGACCCGAGGCGCTGGCTGTCATGGAAGCACTTCGCCAACACCACCCCCAAAGCGCAATCGTGGCCGAATTCTCCGGCATGGTTTACGAGCGAACCTCTAATCCGGATCAGGCCCTTGAGGAATACGCCAGAGCCATACAACTGGCCAATGAACTGGGATTGCACCCCAATGCCATACACATTGACAGAATACAGGCCAGCATCGAACGTATAAGAGAGAGTCAATAGTCGCTTCACCCCGATGTATTGCCCGAAACTCGGTCGTATCAACAGTGCAGATTAATATCTGTAGCAGAGCTCGAATAAGCGCAGAGCGTGATTAACCAGGTTATTCGATCACGAACTCTTCATTTGCAGTGTCAAAAATGATCGCGTCGGGCACCAGGTTTAGTACGCCGTTCCTTTGAGAGACTAACGAACCTGACTGAAAGTGAGCTGCAACGATATGCCTGGGTTCCAGGAGATCCTGGATCAGACCAAAGTTGCTGGCGCTGATCAGGGTATTGAAAGTCGGCATAATGATCGCGTCGAGTTCGCCAGGCTCTAGTCCCAAGGCATTGATATTGTCCGTTCTGTAGTCAAAATCGCCGACGTGAAGGATTTTCTTTCCTCCAAGTTCGACCAGGAATGCCAGGTTGGTTACGCCCGAAAAATCATTTCCAAACTGGTTGAAATGTCGCGTGTGGTACACAGTGATATCAATTCCGTTAATACTGTATTGCTCATTGGTAAAGCGTGCCATGTCTGCACGTTGCACCCGGTTCTGATTGGAGACGTTGCCGACACCCTCCGTGGTCGCACCGATATATACCGTGTTGGGCTGGTTACTTAGCATCGTATTGACCGCTGTATAGCTCACATGATCGCCATGACCGTGTGTTGTCCCTGCAACCTCGATGTCCTGGTACGGCGCCTGCGCATTGATGATCCTGTTCATCTCGGAAACATCAGGAGCAACCCAGCCGGCGACATTGCCCAACACCCCGTCGATAACCACCTCTTTGTCCTGGTGAGAAATCATGACGCCAAGATTGCCGATGTACTTCAGAACAACCGGATCTGATTCCTCCGGAAGCAATGCTTCACAACCTGGCACATTGTCCAGCGCAATCCTTGAAATTGGAATCACACCTTGTAATGACAGAGATGTAATGTCGTATGTGATGAGGCCGTTTTCGCAGTCGGAGAACTCGACGGTGACCGTTCCATCCATTTCCTGGCTGACCGCGGGTGTAGCACTGTCAAAAGTTCCGCCACTGGTGACTTCAATATCGAGTTCAGCAGAATCACCGGAATAGGATCCGAATGCAGTTAGCCAGCGATGGCCCGGCTCGCCAAGAATGGCAGTGACCGAAGGATCAGGCCTTTCTGTATCGTATGTAAACCAGGCAAGGAACATCTGCTGCGAGTCCGGGAACACAGTAATGAAAAACCCCTGCCCTTGCGTGGCAGGATTGAACCATGCGTCATTCAGCCCGGCGTTGATTTCGAAGTTATCCTGTGCTTGAACGGTGCTGATCGAACAAAACACAAGGCCGAGTACCATCAAAATCCCGGCAATCAATTGGCCGTAATTCTGTCTTTTCTGTGCCAGTTTCATTTCAATTTATCCATTTACCAGGTGGTTATTCCCCACTCCTCACCCACCTTCAAGACTGCGTCAATGATCTTGACACCAGTATTCCGCACTCAGGAGACCGGCTGCTAGTAAAAAGGCGACAGCTACAGGAATGCCCTCCAGAATGACAGATCACTGGCAGGAAATTGACTGGATCAGATGCACTGACAGAAAAACGCGGACCGCCGACTCAATGTCTAATTATCTGCCTGAGGATCAACGGCAGATTACAGGCCAGTGCAAACTTTTGGATTAATGTTTACATTGGCTTGGTATAGATCTGGAAGAACCTGTCTGTCGGTTTTCCGCTCATTCTTTCCGAAAAGAAAGGCTGGGTTTTGTCGTCGTCAGGATTGCGCAAAGAGTCACTGCTTTCCGTCAACTCGAATCCGATGGTGGTCAGGGATTCTTCCACGTATGCATCTTCAATTCGATGCAAACCATCACCTCGACTCAACGCCTGTGAATTTCCAGCGCCTTCCACGCTGTCATGATCGATAATGACCAAACGTCCGCCAGGCCTGAGTACGCGTTGAATTTCGGCATTCACTGCATCAACCTGGTCGGGGTATAGCCAGTACATATCGTGATAAATCAGGTGAAACATCACCAGGTCAACACTGGCGTCGGGAAGGTCGAGATTAATCGCTTCTGAATCAATAAGTCGGGTATTCGCAAGACGGTCATCTGCCAGCCTTTGATTGGTCACCGAGTCTTTCAGGTTGGGAAATATTTCATACAGTTGTGAAGGATTTTGTATGATCACCTCGCCGGAATCTCCCACCAGGTAAGAGAACAATTCTGCGTAGTAGCCGCCCCCACCGCCCATATCCAGGACGATGAGTCCTTCATCTATCCCGATGGTTCGCAGGACCGTGGCGGGCTCGCGAAGCCCATCACGAGCGAGGTCGGCCTCGGGCCGTGATGGACTGGCAACCACGTCGTCATAACGATCAGCGACAGCAATCGCCGGGATAAGAAAAGCAATCAGGACAAAAATACGAATCATTTTCAAGGTCCTCCGCATGGTATGAATGGTCGAGGCTAAAGATGATCAACCAGCAGCGGATGTGCGGCTTTTCGAAGGACGTCATTTCTTTCGGAATGCCTGCTTCACCCGGGCATCAAAGGCAATAAGCCAGATCAGGACATGCAGCACTTTGATGCGCAGATTCCGGAGCCGGTAAACCACGCGTTGGAGCTGATAGGGTCAAGGCCTTATCAGCCCTTACTCCTCTACTTAATCATACACCCAATCATCAATGTCGAATTGATCTGGGTCGTGACAAGAGGAATGAGGGCCCCGAAGGGCCCTGTTACTCATCGGGACTGGCTTGAGAGCTGTGGGGTGATGAAATTTCTTTCAATTGCATCTTCCAACAAGTCCGGGGGTAACAAGCCCTGCGCCAGGATGAAGTCGTGATAATCCTTCTGATTGAACTGGTCTTTTAGTCTCAGCTCAGTCTGTGCGCGCAGTGCCTGCAAATGTTCATAGCCATAGTAGTAGGCTGTTGCCTGACCGGGAATTTGGAAAGTGTAGCGATCAATTTCGTTCTGGGCGTTTGATTCACCCTCCATCACATCTTCCATCAACACCCGCTTGGCTTCATCTGGGGTGATCAGTCCGAGATTCAACATGGGGTCAAGCCAGATTCGGGCAGCCCTCAACAGCCTGGCCTGCAACGAATAGAGCTGACCTTCAAGTGGCATATATGGCTTGGAGATTGCCTCGGCATAAAGGGCCCAGCCCTCAACATTTGCAGAATTGAAAGCAAAGGTCGCCCGGGCGATCGACACACCTCCCTGAAGCATTGTGGTGAACTGCATTTCATGACCCGGCCGTGCCTCATGCGCTGAAAGTGTCCACATGCCTGCAAGTACGGCATAGTCATTTTGTGGCCAGCTTCCATCTTCATTTTGTGGGATGTAAGGCACGATAAATTCCGGAAATTCACCCGTATTACCTACAAGGCGCGGCGTCTTCAGGTGAGCTGCCGGTTGTTGAGCTGTTTCGGCTGGTGTGGCCATGCGCATTTGTGCCGCTTCATCAGGCAGCGTTGCCAGACCCTCTCGTTCAATAATGATGTCCAGCTCTTCCATGACTTCACGATAAGCCTCAACCAGTTTTCCGCCCTGGGCCTGCTCCCGGTTCAGGCGTCTGATCACATCCCGGTAGTCGCTGATTTCCCAGCCTCTTTCCGCTGCGATTAATGGTGCAATGGCCATCATCTCGTTTCTGATGTTGGTGAAGGCGATCTGACCGGTACGAATCAGTTCTTCAGGTGCTGCGTCCACACCCCAGTTTTTCAAACCGAGCTCATATAACTCTCTCGGTAAGGCGGCATTGGCGCGGGCCCTTGGCAGGATGGTCTCACGCACCCATTCGTTGTACTCTGCAAACTGCTCAGTCAATAACTCGTAGTCTTCTTCCCAGCCTTCCAGTCCCGCAGCTTCAAACAGGCCGGGAATGCCATCAATCATCATGGGTGCCCGTTCAAGGTGCTGCTCCACCTCACCTGCATATGGTTGAATCAGACCATCCACGTCATCGCGTTCCGTTAGCAGGCTCTTGACCCCCTCAGTAAACGGCAGGTACCCGTCTGCCTGTCCGGTGTACTTCCGGAGCCTTACAAGGGCAGCTTGTTGTCTTTCTGCCGGAATCTGCTTGTCGAGCAACCCACTCAGCCCAAAGAACACGACGCCAGCGAAATTACCGTACTGGGAAACCCGTTCATGATTGATCCGGTTGGATTCGATGTTGTCACGCACAGCCTTAATCATGATTTCGATATCAAGAATGACACGCGGGTCTTCCTCTGCCGCCAGCATTTCCTCCAGGTATTCAAGCTTCTCCTGTTCAACGGCCTGCTGCCTTTCGTAGCGATTCGGCGCAAGGTCAAAGATGTCTTCATCAAGGCCTTCAATGCCCTGCTGAGCAGCGAATTCCGGGGCAAAACCGGCGCTCATTTCGAGCACCCTGTAGGCAATCGCATTGGAACGCTCAAGCCATTCGGGTTCGGTCTGTTCAATTTGTTGCGCTGAGAATGTTGTCGTGCTGGCGAGTAGTGAAGTGGTGATCAAAAAACCGACCAAAAAGCGGGCACCAGGAGATTGCATTGTTATTTCCTCACAGAATTTTTCGACAAACTACACTGCTGACAGGTCACCAGGCATGGGCGATAGGTCATGGGTGCGATAATCTGGGGTAACCTGGAGCGACAAAGCGAAGGAAAACCACCATGGTCCGAAAAAAAACTGATGGGCTGCCCTCGATCGTATAGCAGCCAAGGGCTATCATTTTGACGGCGGCATCATAGCGCCTGGCAAGGATGGCAGTCACGGCGATGCCCGGGAAGGCTGGCAGAATGAAAAACTCCGTGATGCCGTGAAAAACTCAAAGGCAACAGAGCATCTGGATGTTCCCTGGGACTTATCAATTGCATTCTCCTAATATTTAACGTTAATTAGAGTCGATATCTTATTGTTTAAACTGTTATTAATAACATTATTTCTTCTGCCCATCCCGGCCATATCGGACACCGCCTTTTCCCTGGGAAGAGTGGAACTACTTGATGGTTCGGACAATGGTGAGGTCGTATCTCTGTCACGCTGGCGACAGGCGGTATTTGAACTCAGGCAGTCAGAACAACTGGATGACACATGGCCCGCCCCGCGGGCCGTTGCAGAAAAAGCCTTATCGAGGGTATCGCGAGATGTCATTCCGCTTGCCCTGCTACATGCGCGGTACGAAAGACAGATTACAGATGGCAGTTCGAAGCAAGAAATCGCCTTTGCTTTCGCCCCTTTACGCAACGTGAATTATTTCCCGCAGCAATCAACTTTCGAGATATCCCCGGTCAATTTGCTACAACATGGCGACGTTCAACACATCGAGACCATGGAATTCGACGCAGGAGACGGGCTTGGCTACCGATTGATTGAATGGAACCAGCCAATTCCAGTTTCCTACCCGTCCGGCGGTATCGTACAACTTGGGCTTCGAGTAACACTTGAAGATGGCGCCATGATGCGCTCCACCAGCACACTCGAAGTCCTGGAAGGACCTTCACCTCCTCCGCCAACCAGCACCTGGGAAATTACAGCGACACAGAATTACATGGGCATGGCAGGTAGCGGCCGGGCCTATCTGTACCTGGCAGAAGGCCGCACTCAGATCACCAACCCCGTGGTAGTCGTTGAAGGATTCGATATCGACAATTCAATCGACTGGCCAGTGCTGTACGAATTGCTCAATCGAGAAAACCTGCTGGAGGATTTGCGATCCATGGGTTACGACGCAGTGGTGCTGGACTTCACCGAGGCTGTAGAGCCCATCCAGCGCAATGCTTATGTGCTGACCCGCCTGATTGAACTCATCCTGGCCGAAATAGAACCCGATCAGGACATGGCAGTGATCGGCGCCAGCATGGGTGGACTGGTATCCCGATACGGTTTGTTGTGGATGGAAGACCAGGCCATAGAACACCGCGTTCGAAATTTCATTTCCTTTGATTCACCTCACGGTGGTGCCAATATCCCGCTTGGCCTGCAGCACTGGCTATCCTTTTTCTCTGAACAATCGGAAGACGCCGGGTTTTTCCTTTCGCGGCTGTTCTCTGATGCAGCAAGACAGATGTTGCTTTACCACCTGAGCAGCACATCAGGCACCACCGCTGCCCCTGATCCGTTGCTCGCATCTTTCAATGCGGACCTGGCGTCCCTGGGCAACTGGCCTGTTGACCCCCGGCTTTCAACCGTCATCAACGGTAGCGGCAACATGGAAAATCAGGGCTTTGACGCTGGCGACCAGATCATCGAGTGGCGCTACCGCGGTTTGCTCGTGGATATTGATGGCGACGTATGGTCAGTACCCGATGGTGGCAGCCAGGTCATATTTGATGGCCTGATAGACATCATCCTTTTACCGCAGGAAACTGAAACTCTGACCATTTCAGGCACCTTGCCCTGGGATAGCGCACCCGGCGGAAATCGCGCAACCATGGATCAGCTGGCGGAACCCGAAGCGCCATACGGTGACATCATTGCCCTTCATGGTGCGCACAGCTTCATCCCCAGCGTCAGCGGCCTGGCCCTTGCAAGCAATGATCCGTTCTACGACGTTGCAGGCGACCCGGTATTGCTGGAAAACATCCCTTTCGATCAGGCCTATTTTCCGTCTGAAAACCAGGAACACATACTTATTACGCCAGAGAACAAAAACTGGTTCATCACCGAGATCAACCTCGGTGCACCAGGCGATGTGTTCTACATCAACGGGTTTGAATCACCCTGATTTTGCACTCGCCATATCGAAACCTGATCCCGTGCCCTCCCCTTCTTCGACGGCAGCTTCAACACTTCAATTTCATCACGGCCCCCGATCAAATTGTGAGCGCAGGAATTAATCGTTAGACTCGCCGATATGACTGGCAAAAACATTCACGGAAAACGCGCCATGTCAGGATGGGGTCTGTTGTTCACAGCAGCCCTGATGCTGACGTCCTGTGCATCTCTTACACCCGATGATGAAAAACCGGTCGTCATACTGAAGTCATTTAACCCTTCTGGATCCGGGAACGGCACACCCGGTTTTGAAATCACCCTGGGGGTGATCAACCCCAGCCCAAGAGTCCTGGATATTCATGGTGTGGTTTACACCATCAGCGTGCAGGGAAACGAACTGGTCAAAGGCGTGGGTAAAGACTTTCCGCCAGTGGAAAGTTACAGCGAGGCAGAGCTGAAATTAAGCGCCCAACCCAATCTCCTTGCCGGTATCCGAATGTTTGCCGGCATGATGAATCAACCCACAGATGGCTTTGAATACGAATTTGAAGCCAGGCTGGACACCGGCGGCTGGTCCGTGCCCATCCGGGTCAGGGAAGTCGGTCGATTCAACCTGGGAGGGCCTCGGAAGGAGCCCTGATTTTTTTTGCTCTTACTTGAAGAAACTTCCCAACAATCCGGTACCCAGTTTGGTCAGATCTGCGGCATCGACATCGCCGTCACCATCACCGTCGAGCAAATCCGCCAGGGCACTTCCACCAGGCATGGCTCTGGCCTGTTGATCGGCTGACCCCAGCATACCGGCGAGATCACTGGCTCCTGCACCATCCTGCCTTTGCTGCTTTGCCATTGCACCCATCACGATTGGCCCAAGCGTGGCCAGCAGTTTGGAAACATCATCGACGGTCAAACCACTGGACTGTGCAACTTTTTGCTCTACAGTCGAGCGTTTGTTACCAAACACATGATCTGCAATTCGATTGTCACTCTGACTTGGTCCCTTTGCCAGGAAATCGGAAAGGTTATCCAGTATCGAGCCATCATGATCCTTTACAATCGCTTTCTGAATATCGCCAGCCTGACCCTGCTGGGCATTGCGACTCAGGCCGGCGAGTATCAGAGGCAGGGCTGATTCAAGTGCATTTTTCGTACCCGACCTGTTTCCTCCGGCTCTTCCGGCAATCCGGGAAAGTGAACTTTCATCGAGTTGAGAGGTGATCAGGTCCAGTAATTGCATGTTTTAAGTTCCGGGTAGGTTTACTGAGTGCTACATTGTAAGTCACAAATCAGGCAGGCTCAGGTTTTCTGGAAAGCGATCCCCAGGCGCGGGTAAAAAGGAGCAGCAAAGAAAAACCAAGGACAGGAACGGCTCCCGCCCATAACAACCCACTCCAATCAACCGCAAACAAAAACCATCCGGATCCGAGGGACACCAGCGCCTGCAACGAGAATGTCAGGAAATCATTAAACGACTGCACCTGGAAACGTTCTTCCCGCCGGTGCCCCAGAGCCAGCAGGTTTGTGCCCGTCAGGAACAGGAAATTCCAGCCGATTCCCAGCAAAGACAGCGCCACCAGGTAATGTGGAAACGTCACGCCTGACAGCCCTGTTGCAAGCGTAGCCGCCAACGCAACAACGCCGAGCCACAACATGCCCCGCGCTCCCAGCCGGCCATAGAAGAACGCAAAAACCATTGAAGGCAGGTACATGGCAATAATGTGTGACTGGATCACAACCTTTGTTGCCTCAATGCTATGGCCCGAATGCTCATGCATTGAGATGGGCGTCGCTGTCATCAGGAACGTCATCACGGCATAAGCTGCCGCTGAAGAAGACACCGCAAGAATCACGACAGGGTTTTGCAGCACCTCACGCAATGGACGTCCTGCCGCATGACCCTGCAAATCGGCAGGGCCCTGCTCGCGATAGTAAGCAATCAGGATCATTCCCACTGCATAACAACCCATCAGCAAAAAATAGGAACCTGCATATTCAGTGTCCAGGAGCATTCGCCCCTGCACTGCCATTTCCGGCCCGATAAAAGCACCCAAAATTCCACCAAGCAACAGGACTGAAGTCGCTGCCGGCGCCATCGCAGCCGGAACAAGTTCCAGAGCTGCAAATCGATATTGATGGCCTGCTGCTGCTGCCCAGCCCATGACGAACGTTGCAAAGCAATAGCCGAAGAAGGTTTCGTATATCAGGCTGAGTGCGCCCAGCAGCGCCGACACGATCGCAAGCAATCCGTATGCCAGAAAGACAGAGCGCCGTCCGAAACGGGCCTGTAACCTGCCGGTTGGCAGGGTCGAAGCCGCCACCCCGATGATGGCCAATGCCACGGGTAGAGTCGCAAGGCCTGGAGTGGGCGCAAAATCTGTTCCGATGATCCCGGCGATCAGTACGGTCAATGCCACCCCACCCATCATCAGGGCATAGGCAAACATCAGTCGCCAGACAGAAAATGGAACGCTTAGCATGAGTAAGGTCTGTTCAAAGGATCAGAATCCTGAATGTATCCTGTTGGGATGTGAACGGCAACGATCATCAGGTGACAATCAGCTCTGGCTCCCATCACCATGCCAAATGAACAGCTGATGAGATACCATCCCTCCTTCGACCAGGCCAAACCATAAACACTTTTAATTTAATAACCCAGCGACAGATTGGTCAGAACCAAGACCACCAGAACAATTGAAATTGCCCGGGCCATTATGGAGCAACCCAATGCGTAGAATTTTCAGAAGGATCTCTGAGCCGATGCTCAGGTGGCTGACCACCCTGTTGATGATATGCCTGTCTTTCTCTTCACTGGCTCAGGACAGTGAAGTGACCTACGAAGTCACTCAACTCAGCAATACCCTGACCATGCTGAAAGCACGTGGTGGAAACGTGGTGGTTTCCGCAGGTGATGACGGCGTGTTTCTTGTCGATGACCAGTGGCAACCAATGGCGGAGCAACTGCTTGCGGAAGTTACAAAAATCAGCGATTCACCCATCCGCTTCGTGATCAATACTCACTACCATGCAGACCATGTGGGTGGAAACGAACTGATAGGGGGAAGTGGCGCCGTGATCATAGCCCACGACAATATTAGAACCCGCCTGAGCACTGATCAGTTCAATTACTTTCAAAATGCCACGACGGAAGCATGGCCTGAAGATGCCCTGCCCGTTGTTACTTTCAGTGAAGGCATCACCCTTCATCTGAATGGAGAGTCAGCCAGGGTGATTCACGTTCCGCGCGGTCATACTGACGGGGATGCAATCGTGTATTTCCCGGAAAGCGATGTGATTCATATGGGTGATATCTACTGGCAAGGACTTTATCCGTTTATTGATCTCGACGGCGGGGGTACCATCCAGGGCACCATCGAGGGTGTGAAGACCGGCCTGGAACTGGCCGGTGAGAACACGCAAATTGTTCCGGGGCACGGTCCGCTGGGGAATCGAGATACCCTGCAGATCTACCAGGACTATCTCACCGGATCCATGAACAGGGTTGAACAACTGGTTTCAGCAGGCAAAACCCTGGAAGAAGCCATTGCTGCAAAACCCACGGCCGAGTGGGACGAAGTTTATGGCCAGGTATGGATTACGCCTGCCCAATGGGTCACTTTTATCTACAACAGCCTGACCGGTGTCGATCAGTTCACCCGTATTCCGGTAAATTCAAGCGATTAAGCCACTCAGGATCTTGATTTGATCCAGCTGGTTATCCAGGCAATCTTTTTCCCACTCGGATGAATCTAACCAGACTTGATGCCAAAACCCGGGCCCGCTTATTCTCGCAACTGGCGCAGGCCGGGCATGCAGGTTTGCCCTGGGCCAGATGTATTCCCGTATTGCGAAAATCAGGCGGCAAATCACTCAGGCCGGTACTCGATGATTTCGAACGCAGGCTCAACAAGGGAGCTGATATCGCAGATTCAGGCCTCAGGGCAGGTTTGTTTCTCCCGTGGGAAGCGCGACTCATCGGGGCAGCAGAAAAGAGTGGCAAGCTCGACAATAGCTTCAGGTCACTGAGTGGACGTTATAAAAGCCGTGCAAACCGGCAGTCCAGGATCAGGGGCGGACTCATGTTTCCTTTGGTGCTCTTCATCCTGGCTACACTTGTTGCCCCACTGGGACCACTGCTCACCGAAGCGATCTCCATCGGCCAGTACCTCATTGGTGTTTGCAGCAGGCTGCTTTTGTTGTTTGGTGGCCTGGTGCTTCTGACCTGGAGTTGGAAACGTCTGGGCGTCCATGGCGCGGACAGCAGTATTTTTGCGATGATACTTCGAATCCCCTGGTTCGGGACACTGGTTCGAAGGCAACAGCAAAGGGATTTTCTTGACAGCCTGGCCATGGCGCTTGGCGCGGGCATCCCTGCATTCGATGCACTTGAGTTGGCCGCGGAGAGCGTTAGCAACCCGCATCTCAGAAGTCGTTTTGGCAGATCAGCGAAATACGCACAAGATGGCTCGACGATCACCGAATCAATTCTGCGTGTAAAAGCCCTTCAAAATTCTGATGCAGAAAACCTGCTTCGTTCCGGTGAGCTGTCCGGCCGTTCTGAAGAAATGCTGAATCACCTGGTGGCCGGTCTGGATGAGCAACTGGACAGCCAGTATCAGATCATTTCCGACTGGACGCCAAGGATCGCCTACGTGGTCGTGATCATCCTGTTTCTCAGCAGCTGGTAGACCATTCATCCGTTATCGTCTATCCATTCTTCGACATCCCCGGTGGCATGACTCATATGCGCCTCAGCGGCAATCTCAAGAGCTTCATCCCGGGAAGCATCGTGAATAAGATAGCGTTCAATTGCCAGCAAACCACCGGCGCGCCATCCAACGGTGCAGTGCAACAAGACAGGACCGGAGGCGGTGGTAATGGCCTGGTGGAGCGCTGCAGCATCTGCGGGACTGATTGCGGCAATATTTTTCAATGGAATGTGGACGTATCGCATACCGAGTTGTTCGACTTCAACGGCCTCGTCAAAATCATCGAACTCTCCAGGAGCACGCAGATTGATAATGGTGGTGAATCCCTTATCCGCGAGCTGTTCAAGCTGACCGAGAGTGGGTTGGCCAGCAACCAGAAGGTCATCAAAAGGCTCTTTTTGATACGGAAGTGAATCATCCGCAGACAGACTGGTGATGATTCCGGCCATCAAAACAATTAACGCAGGCAAACTAATAATATTTTGCATTAAATAACTATCCTGTCTATCTGTAATTTATATCCTAATAAGCTGCGTAGACAACAGAATTGCCCAGGTTGATGTTACCGGGCACTTTGTGACTCTCACCTGAAAGGATGTCCACGATCCATACCACATACTGGTTTTTTGACCCCAGTATCGCTTCAACGGTTTCCTGCATAACCAAAGCATCCTGGCTCTCTATGTATGCAAGTGCCAAAAATTCGCCGTCTGTGGGCAGCTCGAGCTCTCCCTTTACGTTTCCTTCAAGATCGGAAAGGATATATTTCGCTTCTGCCACCAGACCAACCGTCGATTTACATGCCAGGCGGTTAACAGAATCGATCCAGACACTTCCCTGGAGTCGACATACCGCTGTCAGCCCGGGCAGTGGCGTTAGATCTTTCGAATTTGCATTCCAGGAATAAATCAGTGATCCATCTGAGTCGTCCGCTTCAAACAGCAGTGTGTCGTCCGAGGCAATATTCATTGAAGTCAGCTGATTCTGGCCATGGGTGAATATGACCTCGTTAGGGCTCCCATTGATCTGGGGCACAGCATAAAGCTCAAGTCCGTTGTCATAGGCCACCACGTTTCCACCCGGAAGGAAGCGGGCCCGGGTTCCGGCGTAAAGATCCGCTGTTTCGCCTGTATCCAGGTCTACCCAGGAAATACGCTGCACCCGGCGACGATTCACGGACGCCGATTCTGCAATCAGAAGATGATCCTCTCCGTATGCACTGATCTCCCTCAACACAGTGTCTCCCATGTGTCCTTCTACAGAAAGACTTCCATCTCGCAAACTTAAGCGCATCAGGTAGGAGCCCTGTGCAAAATACAAGCCGCCCTGGTAGAGCGTGGACCGTCCGGCATCACAGGAGATCAACACGAATGAGAATAACAGTGAAAGCAGAACGGTCTTTATCAATTTCCTGCAACTCCTTGAAAACACGTTATTCAGGGCTCCTTGCTCTTGGGTTCATCCTGCTCATCCGTAAAGGTTGGTTCCTCACTTTACCGGGTGGACATCAATGCGGGTAAACCAATTTCAAGCTTCAGGGGTTAGTTTAGATAGCAGGTATCATCTTGTCACCAGTCAACTACATCAAGAGAGAGCGAACATGCCGGAAAAAGCGGAACTTTATACCTGGGATTCAATACCGAAAGAAAACCTGACCCCCTTGCTTGATCGCCGTGTGATTAGTGGTGATCGCATGATGATTGCGCAGGTTTTGCTGAAAAAGGACAGCGTTGTCCCTATGCACCATCATGAGAACGAGCAGATCACTCATGTCCTGAGCGGGACCCTGAGATTCCTGTTGGGAGAAAACCAGGATGAAGAGGTCATCGTTCGCAGCGGTGAGGTCCTGGTGATTCCCTCGAACCTGCCACACAGCGCTACTGCATTGGAAGATACTGTCGATATCGACGTATTCTGCCCGCCGAGGTCAGACTGGCTGGATGGCAGCGATGATTACATCCGCCAGGGTTAAATTGACCTGCATATTGCACCCTTGCAGACCGCCCTTTCAATGGCATTTGCGAAACTAAATGGCTGCAGGTACTGGTTGTGAATCCTGCGCACCAGTTACGATTGGTTTGAGATCAGACCGAATCCACAGTGTGATATGCAGGATTGACTAAATGGGTGGTTGCAGGGGTTGCTCCTGCATGGCGCCCAGCTGTTCCCTGAGCCCCAGCACCAGGTCTTCCCAGTAGCGGGGCTCGCCAAACCAGGGAAATGCGATCGGGAATGCCGGATCTTCCCATCTCCGTGCCAGCCATGCTGCGTGGTGAAGCATCCGTAATGTTCTGAGCGCCTCGACAAGATTCAGTTCTGCATAACTGAAATCGCAAAACTGTTTGTACCCTTCAAGCACATGTCCCAGCTGCGCCGACATTTCCTCGTTACTGCCTGACAGCAGCATCCACAAATCCTGGATCGCAGGGCCGGATTGGCAGTCATCCATGTCGACGATGATTGGGCCATCACGCCAGAGAATGTTTCCCGGATGACAATCCCCGTGAAGTCGAATATTCCGCACATGGCCAGCTCGCTCGTAACAGGCACGGATCTGAAAAATCAAATCCTCGGCCAGGGAATTAAAAGACCCTTCAATATGTGGCGGCAGCCAGTGACCTTCATTAATCGTTGCAATGGAATCAACACCAAATCGTTGGATATCCAAAGCCGGCCTGTGTACAAAATCGCTTGAACGACCCACAGCGTGTGCCCTGCCAATGAACCGCCCCAGCCAATTCAGGGTGTCCTCGTTCTCCAGTTCCGGCGCCCTGCCACCCCGCCTCGGAAAGACTGCAAATCGAAAACCGTCATGTGAATGCAGAGTCCGTTGATCAATCGTCAGGGGACCAACAACCGGAATCTCAGCTTCTTCCAGCTCCGCGGTAAACTCGTGCTCCTCGATGATCTGGTCATCCGTCCACCTCCCCGGACGATAAAACTTGGCCACAACAGGCGTCTCATCTTCAATGCCCACCTGGTAGACGCGATTTTCATAACTGTTCAAAGCCAGCAGGCGGCCATCGGAGATTAACCCTATGGAATCAATCGCCTGTAGCACAGCGTTTGGGTCGAGCCGATAATAAGGTGTCGCAGAAGCATCATTCATCGGCGCATCATAGCGGTAAACCAACCAACGGATGCATATTCTGTATCCTGGCGCTCACAGCAAATATTTTCCGAACGTCCACGAACAATACAAACAACAATCTTCGCATCCGGGAAACTGATTCGTAATCCGGAAACGTAACTGATATGGTTCGGGGCTTGTCCTTTTTTATCCGGACATTTTTCTCAAATATTACGGAGTAAAGAATGAGCAATGCCAAATCAGGCGACACTGTAAAGATTCACTACACCGGAACACTCGATGACGGCACACAGTTCGATTCTTCCAAGGATCGCGATCCCCTCGAGTTCGAAGTTGGCTCGGGCCAGGTCATTCCGGGCTTTGACAAGGCAGTCGAAGGCATGGCAGTTGGCGAAGAAAAAACCGTCAACATCGAACCCGGCGACGCCTATGGTCAACGTCACGACCAGATGATTCAGGAAGTGCCTAAAAGCGCCTTGCCTGAAGGGATGGAACCTGAAGTTGGAATGGGCCTGCAGGCCCAGAGCCAGGACGGTCAGCCCGTTAACCTGTTGGTCACCGAAATCGGTGAAGAAACCATTACAGTGGATGGCAACCATCCCCTGGCCGGCAAGAACCTGAACTTTGACATTCAACTGGTTTCTATCGGCTGATATGAAACGAACCGCTTTTTTTTGGGCAACAGCACTTTCGTTGCTGTTTTTCGGGCCTTTCGCATACGCCGACAGCAAAGGACCACCGTGTGTGGTTGATGCATTCCTTCATGCACATGAAAAAACCATGCAGCGCGAAGCGGATGAGAGCACTGTTGACGAACTGATCAGCCTGGTTGATGAAAACATGGTTTATGAACATCCGAAAGTCGGTATTCGTATCGAAGGCTCAGGTTCATACAGGCAGGGGCTTGAAGCCTTCCTGGGCGCCACTGACCTCGGGCGTTATGAAGTTCTGGACTACCTGGTCAACGGCAATACCGTGGCCATCTCCATGAACCGCATTTTCAGTGTCAAAACCGATGAAGAGTGGCAGGAACGCTCAATCGAGCAATTGATGGTGTTCGAAGTACGAGATGGAAAGATCACCCGTTTGATCGATTACTGGTGAGGTGATCATTCGGCCCCGGTGTCATATTCACTGGGGCCCACAACCACCATTGGCTCACCTGTCAGCGCCTTGAACGCCGCTGCACTGAATGGGATGGTGAACCATGCATCAAATAGTCCTTCCAGGAGCGGTTCACCGCCCGTGTACCGATTTCTGAATTTGGAATAATCCAGTTTTTCCTGTGCCTCTTCATTGGTGAGCCCCTTGGCCAGGAGAGCGTCCCGCTGATCTGCAATCGACTCTGCTGTCTCGATGATCAGGTCGACATAGGCTGTATCACGCTGAATCGCGCCGTGTCCGGGCAACAGCGATTTATAACCAAGTGCATTGAGGTTTTTCAGCGTCTGCACCCATTTTCGCGGAGGCACATTAAATCCATACGGAGTCGGCACCACCACCATGTCTCCGGTCGCAACCACCTTTTCTGCGGGCAGCCACAGCACGATGTCTCCGGCAGTATTGGCATCACCCAGGTACAGAAGCTCGATTTGTCGCTCGCCTGAGTGAATCACCATTCGGTCTTTAAATGTAACCGTGGGAACCACAGGTGGCGAACGTCGGTATTCGGTATCGACGATATCCGACACTTCCAGAAACACGCGATACCACTCCCGGGTCGTCT
Organism: Lysobacterales bacterium; assembly: GCA_035267185.1. Taxonomy (GTDB): domain Bacteria; phylum Pseudomonadota; class Gammaproteobacteria; order Xanthomonadales; family SZUA-36; genus JAUIBE01. Next base: position 34,410 of record DATFLY010000034.1, read on the forward strand.
CATTGACGGGTTCACCATTTTCAATTCCTGTTTCGACAGCTTCCTGCATGGAGGGGAGGTATCCCTCGACCCTTTCCAGGTTTCTTGCATAGTCCAGGTTTGATCCGGCCATGGCCGCGCGGGTGAACTCGTGACTGATGACCTGAACCGATGGGAACTCCTGGATGATTCGAGAAACCCCGAGGTTGTGATCGCCATGCCAGTGACTCACAACCATATGGGTAATCGGCAGGTCAGTAACTTCTCGCATTTTCGCCATGACCTGCTCGCTTGTACTTGCAACCGAGCTGTCATAGACAATGACGCCTTTATCACCAACAACGAATAGGGAATTTCCCACTACCGGGATCCGCGTGCTGTCCTCACGCACCCCGGCCCACACTCCGGGGGAAAGTTCCGTAAAGGCAAGCTCAAACGGATCAGCATGCGCTGTTCCGGCAAAAGCGACCAATGCAAACCACAATACGGCAGACAGATGTGGAATCGCTTTTTTAATGCAAGATGAGTTGCCTGGATTACGTAACATATAGATACACCGCCAGCGGGAAATTCAGGGCATTTAAACATTGGCTGCAACAGGCGTATTGAATAATTCAGACATGGGTGTCAAACAGGAGTATCGGAGACTGCGACCCACTCCTGCACTGGCTGATATTGTTGAGAGCCTCTGGATTCAACACCAGTGTGAAGCGCCTGATATTCGCAAGCCCTCCACGGTGCTGCCAACCGGTACCGTGGAATTGCTGTTTCACTACGGAGACCCGATTGCTCACCTGGAACAGGACGGGCTGATCAACATGCCTCGCTCATACGTGACCGGACAGCGCAGCTATCCGGTTCAGGTTATAGGCACGGGAAAACACCAGGCTGTCGTCGTAAGTCTCTATCCCTGGGGACTAAAGACCCTCTACCCGGCCGGTGTTGAGGCGGTTGACGGGTACGTCGACCTCAGGCTGATGGACTCGAGTGGTCACGTTGATCAACTCGAAGAACAGTTACGTCTGGCCGGCAACGCGCGTCAGCGTATTCACCTGGTCGAGAGATTCCTGTTGGCAACCCGACGTCGCAAAGTCGACTATGAGATGGTTGCTGCATCAAAGATTCTGTCCGGAAAATCCATCAGGCAGGGAATTCAGCAGGCAACTCGGGCCCTGGAAATGTCGGAGCGACACTTTTCACGACGTTTTAAGGCTGCAGTTGGCCTTACGCCCAACCTGTATATGCGAATCATGCGTTTCCAGCATGCAATCAGCGTACGGCGAGAACTTGTGCTCCCCTGGGCATCCATTGCAGCCGATTGCGGATTCTCTGACCAGCCACACCTGGTTCGTGAATTAAAGAGATTCTCTGGTCAGGTACCGGGAAAGCTCAACCTTGACTCAGGCCCGGGTAACTCGACCTTCAACGGCAAAAATGCCTCTGAGTTTTTCGACACGGTATACGTTTAAGTCCAGCAATATTCTGCTCCGATGACCAACCGTTTTTCAGCTGGTTACAGGAAATCGCGAACCATTTAATCACGCAATGCATGCCATCAATTGACCGCCATCATCAAATACGGCCACGTAACTGTCATCTGTTTGTAACCATTCAGGGAGAAATCCCGTCAAACGTTTTTTCCGGCCAATAGACATGTGAAAGCCCTGACAACCATGAGCACAAATAGAACAACACACTTTGCGCATCTACTCTTTCTCCTGATATCCACCCCGCTGTTTGCCAATCAAAATTGGTCGGATGATATTCAGTATTTCCGTGAAACCGTTTTTGAAGCAGATTTAAGTTTCTCAGACACTGAAAGAGCCAATGCCAAAATGCTCCTGGACCGACTGGAAAATTCCTACCAGGAGATGAGCGAAGCGAGTGTTGAGCTTGCATTGGCAGAGATCATGGCCGTTTCGAACAACGGTCACAGCTTTCTGATGACAGGCGGATGGACCCACAGGTACCCGAGAATTCCGGTCCAGTTCCGGGTTTTTGCCGACGGTATCTTTATCATCTCTGCCAATGAGGAATTTGAAAGCCTGGTTGGCAGGAAGCTTCTGGGAATTGAAGGCAATTCGGTTGAGAAACTGCAGGAGACCTGGTCGAAATACCAGGGTGGCCTGTCAGGCTGGAGAAACCTGTATCTACCCTACTTTCTTGAGACTCCGGCAATCCTTCATGCTGCAGGCATTGCCGCAGAGCCATCTTCGCTGGTACTGGAACTTGCAACCAATCATGACGAGCCAGAACAGCTGGAAATCCTCGCCACTGATGACTTACCACCACTTGAAGGCATGGACCAGTACATTGCACCATCGCAGTTACTGGTTGTATCCAGTCAAAAACCAAACAGCGAATTGCCGCTCTACCTGCAATCACCCGGGCAGGCTTTCCGTTTCGAAATGCTGGAAAACCCCAAAACCGCGTACATCCAGTTCAAGGCCAATGTGGATTTCACAGGAAACCAGGACATTGATGCTTTCCTTGATTCGGTCTTTGGCGCACTGCGCAACTCGCGTCCGCAATACGTGATTCTCGACCAGCGATTTAATTTCGGCGGAGACCTCAACATCACCCGTGAACTGATGCAGAAAATCCCGGAATTCCTTGGTGTCGACGGTAAAATCTACATCGTTACTTCAGGCAGGACTTTCTCAGCAGGCATTTCAAGTGCCGGATACATCAAGCAATCTGCAGGAGCGCAGGCCGTCATAGTCGGCGAGCCCATTGGTGACGAGCTGGAATTCTGGGCGGAAGGCGAACTTGAGGTTCTCCCCGATTCAGGTGTTACTTTCCTGATAGGCACCGAACGGCACAATTACCTGACTGGCTGCCCGGAAGACGACTGTCACGGAAGCATCCAACGTCACCCGATCCGGGTTGATTCACTTCAGCCTGACTTGCCTGCTCCGCTCACATATGCTGACTGGGAAAACGGAACCGACCCGGCGCTGGAAGCAATAGAAACAGAAATCAAGTCCCTCTGACCCTAATCATCTGAGGCCAAGGAACTCCTGAATCCGTTGCTGTTGATAGTCGTAAAACGGATTGGACCGTTGCCTCAACATCGCTGCAGGCGTCACCAGCAGCGTCCCTCTTTCACCGCGAAACGCCAGGTTCCCTAGCGTAATGCCTGCGTCGGAAACACCGCTCTGACGGCCATAGAGGGGATCATCCGCAGGAAAAGGTAAGGCTACGTGGCTCAGCGAAAATACGTCCTCTGGCCAGGCGACCCCCAGTGGTTCTTCCCCAAACGAGCTGGAACCCGCTGGCCAGTCTCGCGCCACAATGAATCGGCTGTTTGAATTCACGTTCGTCAGAATGCTAAGTGAAAAGTTTCGAGGTATTTTTTTCTGTACCGCATCGATGAGTGCCTGAGGTGCCATGTCGTAAAGCGCTCTGATACCCACCATGCGATTGACGTCGTAAATCACCAGCTCATGGTCTCCCCGTTCCAGGCGGTCAAACAGATGATTGACCAGGTCTGTCGCACGCACGGTGGCATCGACAACCGATGAAAAGGCAAGAATAGGTGGCAGCAGTGCCAGCAGATTCTCTTCATCCAGAACATCCAGTTGGCGCTGAATTTCGACCGTGATCCGGTAAGAAACATCACCTGCATTGACCGCGAATGAACCATACTTGAATGGGTCATATTCCGGCAGAATTTCATTCCAGGCCACTTTGTCGAGACCGAGAAGGTACCCCAGCCTTGCCTGCCAGACAGCAAATGCCGCCAGCGATGTCACGCCAATCTGAGGTGACAGCAAAACGATGCGATCAACTTTTGGCAGTTGTTCGTTTTCAACAGACGAAAGCGCATAGTTGACCGCCAGGGCAGCACCATTTGAATAGCCCACAATATGAATTGGCACACCTGGAAATCGACCCGAAAGATCGACCATGGCAAGCCTGACCGCCGCTGCCATGTCTCGCCAATGAACCGGGACAAGCGCCGATGGTGATGTTCCGTGGCCTGGAACCCTCAGTCCAAGCACTTGAGCACCAGCCTCATGAAGATCCATCCCAATGCTTCGCATGCTGTAAGGCGAGTCGGAGAGCCCATGAATCAACAGCACGACGGCGGTCGGTGCATCACTAGGAAACTCGAACGTCCTGTTCCAGTTGGTGGACCAGCGATTCGGGTCGGTCAGGCTGCCTCGCTTGAATCTGTTGGACAGATCATCCTCTGCCGCGCCGGTTTTGTCATACACCAGCCGATCGAGCTGTCCGAAAAGACGGTCTTCCAGCCTCAGGTAGCTTTCAAGATCGTGAATGTCTGACTCAGCGGTGAACTCTTCATCCAGGTCGGCAGTGTGCCAGGGCTCAAGGTCGGGGCGCTTCTCGAGTGTCACCAGAAACACAACCGTCATGGTGACGAATGCACCCAGGAGACCATAGCCGAAAAAAAGCAGGATATGACGAAGCAATGCCCGTGGATTGAAAAACATTCTACTGAAACTCGTATGTAATCCCTTCAATTGAGTAAGATACCAGTTCCGAAACCGGTATGACCCAATACCGTGTGGATATGCGTTGAATTAGGGAGTAGCAAATGAAAAACACAAAAATAATTGGCATCGTTCTGCTTGTCGTGGGTGCGATACTTTTGTATTTTGGCTTTAATGCCACCCAGTCTGCTACCGAAGAAATCGGTGAAGCGCTGACTGGCAAGTACACAGATGAAACCATGCTCTTCCTGATCGGCGGTGGGGTCGCTGCAATTCTGGGTTTGTTCCTGATGATTAAAAAATAGTTCTTTTAATGAAGGATTTTACGGGGACGACAAAACGCCGGACTATTGCGAATATGGCCATGGTCCGGCGTTTCGAATTCAAACGAACGGTTTCTTGCTCAAATTTCAGGGACGGATAACCAAACCCTCGCGGTTATTGAGTTGTCCCAGAAAGCCCCACCCACCGAAGCTTTCTGATACCGCCGCAATGATTTCGTTGTCACCGGCATCCAGGTGCAAAATCACAGCATCATGTAAGCCAACTGTTCCAAGGAAGCGGTGGTCCCGGCTGCGCCACTGCGAGTTTCCATAAAACTGTTGACTGCCATTGACATAGACACGAACACGGTCGCTGTAACCGAAATCCATCTGGCGGGTTGTTGGTGTTTGCGAATTTACATTAATTCTGACCAGTACAGTTTGTTGCTCGGGTGCGATTTGCGTGTACCGGGCGATGTTGAGAACACCGTTGTCTTCTACTTTTGCATCTCTCCAGGTCACCGAATCCAGCAGGGATTGATCCAGAATAAAATGGTCTGCTAAAAGCGATTCACTGAAAGGCGATGATACTTGCCAGGTTTTGACCACCGTATCCGGCACTTTGGGCTCTTCACGAGGCTCACCTTTAACGCCCTCTCCGGCATTGAGGGGTCGCACAAGGATTTGTGAAAAATAGGCACCGGTGATCATGTTGGGCCTTTCAAAGGCGTAAAAGGTGACGTTTCCCTCATCGTTGTCGGTTCGCAAGTGTGCAATATGCAAAGCCGGGTTGATCATGTCGCGAACAAAAATATCAGCTTTGTCATTCTCAACCACGATCCGAATGGGTATCCACTGGTTGGTCCCGAGCTCAACAGCGGTTGCATCATTGGGTCCGGCATGAAGCTGCCATGAAGCCAGTCCGTTCAACTGGGCCAGATATTGTGTCGAGTCCGGTCGACCAGACTGATGAAAACGAACATAGAACTGTTCGCCGTTGCCATTGGCATCGTCCCTGAAATTCACGCCAACAAATCCACTGGCCTGTTCGGCTGCAAGATCAAACTCGATCACACCTTCAGAGAAATCCCGGCCCAGCAGGGTGAGTTGTGCTCTTTCAAGAAACATGGCCTGGCGGCCAAGGAACGCCTTCTCGCGAGCCTCACCATACTCTTCAAGTTTCCAGTTTTCCCCGGCAAACTCAATTTCACTGGTTTTTGGTTCCGTCTGCGCCCGGGCCGTGTTCATCCCCAGGATGACCAGGCACATAAGTCCCATGATCATGATGATTCTTTTCATGACAGTCTCCACACTAAAATGAATCGGCATGGTGGTGAGCCGACATGATTGATACAACCGGATTGCGACGGACCGGACACCACCGGGGGCTGAAGCGATACCACCAGGTCAGTCAGAGCGATCAGGATCCTGTCTGGCCAGAAACAGATCTGTCTCGGCCCGATCAGTCTTTGAAACAAGAATGGAGCGACCATCCGGGTGAACAGAAATGGAGGGTCCCAGGCTGTTCGCAAACACATCGCTGACCTGCTCAACGGTCTCCTGATCGGGATGAAAACGATGGATACCGTCCGCTAAAACGTAATAGATCCAACCCTCGTGAATGGTCCAGTCTTCACCTGCCCATGTCGGAAATTCTGAAAGGACGAGTGTCGATTCACCCACCTTTTCAACAGGCTGGCGCCAGAGTCCGGGTTCATGATAACGCGTGAAATAAAGGAACCCATCCTCACTAATCTCATAATGATTTAGCGGTCCTTCCAGGACCAACTCGTGCCCGACCGTTCCATCGGCGCCTGTTCGCCACAATTCAGACCCTTCAATTTCGCCACCGGCAAGGTAATAAATCCAGTCCTGATCGGGAGACTGAGTTGGTGCATATGGATGCCCGCCGGGCGTTTCCAGCACTACCACTTCCCGCCGATTCAGGGCAATACGCACAATCTGCTGAAGCCCGGAACGATATTCTGTGGCAAACAAGGCACTGCCATCTCTCATCCAGTGCGGACCGACTGCCCTGCCCTCGTCCGGCGCATAGACCATTCGTACACGCGAACCATCAGAGGAAGCAATCCAGATTCCACCGTCACCTGTACGGTTGGATGAGAAAGCGATTTCACTTCCATCCGGGGACCACCTTGGCATTGAGTCATACTTGGTGGAAGCGATCAGCGGACCGGATTCCAGCTGTCCTGTCACTGTATCGAGTTTCCAGATGTTTGCCTCGTACTGCGCAACCTGGAACAAAACGGCCCCGGAATCAGCCACGGAAGGAACCTGGGCATCCCGGGCACCCAGCAACTCCATCTCGCCATCCAGGTTAATTCGCCAGAGAGCACGATGGCCACTGCGATCGGAATCAAAAATGATTGACTCACCATCGGGCCACCAATCATGACCCGATGTAAACTGCCCATCGTTTGTCAGTTGGCGCGGCCTTGCAATCGGGTCCGACAGGTCTATGATCCATAGTTCCCTGACGGCCCGCGTGCCCCTGGAGAAACTCAGCCACTTACCATCCGGACTGAAACGCGGGCTTTGGTCAGACTGATAGGTATCGGCCAGGTGCGTCACGGGAAAAACCCTGCCATCTGAGACCCGCATCCTGTTCAATATATTGGCACCAGTTTCCGGATCGAGAGCTGGGAATGCCAGCCACAGGCCATCGTCGGACCAGTCAAGTGATCTTAGTGCCGTCAGTCGGTAACAGCTGCCAAGATCAATTGCAGATTCCTCGACAATTTCAGCCGATGCTGCAACAGGCCACAAAAGTATCCGACACTCATCACCGCGACCGGCCAGGGTGGCGACCAGATCGGCATCGGGTGAAAATGCCGGAGAATAAAGGCCTTCATCGTGTGTGATAAAACGTGTCTGCTCAGGTGCGGCTGTCGGAAAAAGCTGAATCGCAGCTTTCTCATCCATGGACACCACCTGCGCTACCCACTGACCACCTGAAGAAATCTGGGGATGCCACTCCAATCCCGGGTCTGATGTCAGTCGCTCTGCGGTGGAAAGCACATCAATCACTGCCTCCTGGCCTGGCGACTTCCATAGAAATATCAGCAGAAGCGTGATCGCCACGCCGATCCCACCGATTATCAGGTGTCGAATTGCCCTTGAAGGGCCCGGCTTGGCAACGACCGGCACCTGGTTGGCAGGCCCGGTTTTTGCGATCAGGCGATATCCTTTCTTGGGCACGGTCTTTATGAACTCAGGTGATCGAGCACTATCCCCGAGCAAACCCCGAAGTTCATTAACAGCCCTGGAAAGGGCTTCTTCATTCACATATCCGCGAGGCCAGATCGCTTCGATTAATGATTCACGACTGACCGTGCTGCCAGCATGATCCGCTAACAACTGCAACAAGTGCATCAGGCGCGGCGGCACCTGGGCTGTTTCGTGGCCATCCGCAATGGAACCTGCATCGGGATCCACCTGCCACCTGCCTACCTGTAATCGCCCGGTCTCTTCAGACACCCGGTCACTCCACTTGATTTGTCGATTGCCATTCAGCCCATGCCTGACGGCCAAGTCAAGGTCTGGAAAGGTCCGGCGTCCGTATTCAACCAATCAGGAGAAAAAATGGAGGTGAAAAACAGGCTTGTGGAGGGGCTTTCGCAGCATTGTCCGCAAACTCAGGAAAGGAGTTCATCAAAATGAAAATTCGCAACACGCATGCTCTCTTGCTTTTACTCATATGGTCCCAGTCTGGTGTGGCACAGAATCTTGGCGATCCTGATTGCGAAACACTGTGGCTGGTTTCCAGCTACTCCACCAATGCCATCAAAGTGTTTGATGGTTGCAGTGGGGATTTCATACAGAACATAGAGGATAACGGCTGGCTCAGAGGTCCGCAGGCGATTGTCGATGACGGCCAGGGTGGCCTGCTGGTGGTCAGCGAGGAAAACGGCCGTCTCATCAGGATTGACCAGGCGACACTGACCATCGATCGCGTCATTGCAGGCGATGATCCTGAAACCACTGAGGTTGAAATTGCGCCACTGGACAAGCCAACCGGCCTTGCGGTTTCCAATGATGGACGAGCATTTCTCGGATCATTTACTCAAAACCAGGTGATTGAGATTGATCCCGTCAATGGAGACATCGTTGGAACCGTGATAAGCGCCAGCCAGGGCATCGAGGGCGTCGATGCTGGTATGTGGATACAGGGAAACCAATTATATGTTCCCGGATTCGACTCAAGCACCATTGTTGCAGTGAATATTGCACAAAATTCAGCTCCTCAGACCCTTGTGAGCGAAGGCAGCAATGGCCTCAATGCTCCGAGAACCATCCTCGTCGACGATCAGGGCGATTTACTGGTCAGTAGCTGGCGTGGTAACCAGATTCTGGCTTTCGAGAGGAGCAGTGGCAATTTCAAGCGCGTGGTTGCCAGTGTCTCAAGACCCACAGGAATGGTTTTGGAATCCCCGGGCGTTCTGCTGGTGACCAGCGACCAGGTCAACGATGTCAAACGTATTCGAATCAGCGACGGCGCCGTGATTGCCACACCAGTTCCTGCCGGTGGTGGGGGAATTCGCGGCGGAACATGGATTACCGTGATCGAAAAGGTGGACGTCCCGACAGAGTCTGCTGCGATCGACAACCATGGGTTCTTTTTGATTGGCGTCGGCAACATTGTCGAACGGTCCATCAGCGTGGATTCAATGATCTATACCACCGGCGGGCAGTGGGGCGTTGACCTCAATCCCGCCGAAATCGGAGAGCAGGTGTGGGGAACTGTTCTGATCGAATTCACTGGCTGCAACCAGGCCACCATCACTTTCGTATCAGATGAACCGGTGTTTGGCAGCGGAGAGTATGAAATTGTCCGCCTGGCCAGCAGCCCCCTTGGAGATGCATGCGAGGCAATCGGGTTTGCGAATGTTGAAGATTTCCTGTGGATGTCAGGGCACTGGTTTGGTGGCGCGGATCGTTCAGGAGAAGGCTTTTCGATTGACGTGATCAATGGCAACCAAGTGATCGTCACCTGGTACTCCTACCTGCCGCAGGCACTTACGATGACCCAATAAAATATCAGTTCGGTAATCCGGGCATGAATTCCGATAAAACCAGATCTTTTACGTATTGTCGTCTTTGGGCCAGTTGTCGAGGTATTTTTCCCTCACGATCACCTGTGAAGGCGATCCAACAATCAATGGATCAGGTCCGGTGACTACTCGCTTATTTTTGTTGGGATAATTCAGTGAAGCAAGAAAATACTGCATCGCGTTTAATCGGGCCCGCTTCTTATCATCGGATTTAATGATGGTCCAGGGCGCATCGGCAGTATCGGTATAAAAATACATTGATTCCTTGGCTTGCTTGTACTCTTTCCAGAGGTCCAGGGATGCCTTGTCAATCGGGCTCAGTTTCCATTGTTTGAGTGGATCGGTCTTACGAGCCTCGAATCTTCGACGCTGCTCACTCCTGGTGACCGAAAAATAGAATTTAAAAAGGCGTATTCCTGAATTGACCAACAGGCGTTCGAATTCCGGAGCCTGTCGCATGAACTCGAGGTATTCATGCGAATTACAAAATCCCATCACGCGCTCTACGCCGGCGCGGTTATACCAGGAACGATCAAGGAACAGCATTTCTCCCCGTGTTGGGAGATGTTCGACATAGCGCTGGAAATACCACTGTCCACGTTCCCGGTCGGTCGGCTTTTCAAGCGCGACGACTTTTGCAGCACGAGGGTTCAGGTGCTCCATAAAGCGCTTGATGGTGCCACCCTTGCCTGCTGCATCACGGCCCTCAAATATCAGGACGATTTTCTGGCCGGTCTCCTTGACCCAACTCTGGACTTTCAGAAGTTCGATCTGCAGCCTGGCTTTTTTCTCCCGGTATTCCGTGGTTGGAATTCGGTTGTTATACGGATAGGTCCCTTCTTTAAACAGCTTTCCAATCGCCTGGGGATCACGTCGGATGTTTGAAAGCGTTTCTGTTCGCTGTTCAGTTCCTTCCGAGTCGCTCACTTGTGAACCTGGATTTAATTTTTCGGCAGCAACTGCTTCTTCTTTGACAATCTTGATTTCTTCATTCATTAAAACGCCAGCAGACCTCAAATCCTTTACGAAACCCCACTATAGCACTACCTGAGAATAGATTACTCGAAGTCGACCCCTTAAAAAACAGCAGGTAAAACTATCGCTTATTCTTGTCATCCCAGATCTTAGGTTCCCACAACTCGATCTTGTTTCCCTCAGGATCCATGATCCAGGCGAAAACCCCATTCTCGTGATACTCAGGGCCCTGAAGTATTTCGATACCGCTGTTTGTCAGTTGCTCAACCAGACCCGCCATATCATCGACACGATAGTTAATCATGAAGCGTGACTCACTCGGGCCAAACCACTTGCTGTCATGGTCTGCCACGGTCCACACTGTCATTCCGCCATCCTCGGCGTTGTCATTTTTCCACTCAAGTATCGAACCACCCCAATCGTTCAGGTCCATACCGAGATGGTCTTTGTACCATTCAGCCAGGTCACCGCCCCTGCCCTTCGAGGACATGAAAAATACGCCGCCAACGCCAGTTACTTTTGCCATGAGCCAATACCTTCTGGTTATTTCACTTGTTGATAGTCACTGTATTCCACTAAAACGTTTTCTTCGATCGTCGCCACCAGGAATGCCTTTCCGGATACATATGAATCGAGGGATAATGGAACGACGGGGCCGTTCTCTCCTGCAAATGTGAACCGCATCTGCATTTTGAACTCCCTGATTTTAACTCCGGCACGTGGTTTAAAAGAATTTCGGCTTCGCATCTCCATTGAATGAACGAAAAGACCCTGCTTTCGGATATTGAGCTCGCCAGCAACATGCTCCATCATTGCTTCATCATTCTCATCCCGAGGCTGAAATCCGAATCGCCAGAACTCCGGGGTTTCTTCCAGTAACTCCAGGGAACCGGGAGCGATCATTTCCAAAAGACCGTTCTTGTCCTGATTTTCTTCACGTTCCACTGCAAGCTTTGCTTTTTCCGATTGAAACACCTCTATCTCTTCATCGTCCGGCTCTTCACCGTTGATAGAAACCAGCTGCCAACCATTCCCGACTTCACGACCCGGATCAAAGCTGGCCACCCGCACCACGTCATCAGTGGTTCTTGTTTCAATGAATGACCAATTTTCCAGAAAAGAGTTGTCATTACGTGCTGTGGCGTCCTCAACGATCTTCTCGTAATCCTGTGCCAGCGTGCTTCCACAATAGAACGCAACAATCATCAGGAACAGTCTTTTAAATTCCATAATCAATCCTTTTTACATCCATTTCGCCACTCATGGCACATTCAAACGGCTATGTTGACTAAACCTATCACTGCTAATTTCTAGCGGGAGTACTGAAAGTCATGGAAACTGCAACCTCAGGGTTTTCCTGCGAGGCTGAACGATCACGAGATTGTATTTCCTGAGCGGGCCCGTAATTACGTAAGATATACACCTGTAATCCGTTGAGAGACTAACAATGATCGACTGGCGTCTAAAAGCCGAAAACATTGGCACCTGCAACTGTGACCATTGGTGTCCCTGCCAGTTCGAGGGCGATCCAACCCATCATTCGTGCGAAGCCTTTGACACGTTCAGGGTACTGGAAGGTCATTTCGGCGATGTAGACCTCGCCGGTGTGGTGGCTGCCAACTTTTACAGCTGGCCCGGCCCGGTCTATGAAGGCGGCGGGACCATGCAGACCGTTGTTGACAGCAATGCCAGTCCCGAGCAGGCCGATTCCATCGTCAGGTTGCTCCATGGTGAAGAAACGCGCGAGGCTTCCAATGCCTGGTGGATCTTCCACGCCATGTGCGACACCGTCCTGGAAACGAAGACACTGCCCATTCTGTTTGAACTGGACATTGAAGCCCGGCAGGCAAAAGTCTCTATTCAAGGCCTGGTGGAATGCGTTGGAGAGCCCATTCGCAATCCCCACGATGGAGGCGAGCATCGGGTCCAGATCAGGCATCCGGAAGGCATGGAATTCGAATTTGCTGAAATCGGCAACAACCGAACCAAAGCAACCGGCGAAATTCCGTTTGAATTTGAAAACACTTATACACAGTTCAATATGCTCGAATTCACCCCGGACGGACCGGTCCACACCCTGAAAAACTGATCACCTCGGAATGATTGAATCCCTGTTGAAGCACGACAGGAAGGTTGTGATTGCCTGCCTGGTCATGGTCAGCCTGATCGCCTGGGCCTGGATGCTCGCTGGTGCCGGCATGGGAATGGACGGGATCGAGATGACCCGACACAGCCTGATGAACATGGACGCCACGGCCAATCAGGAATGGACTTTCTCCTATGCCCTTCTGATGTTTTCCATGTGGTGGGTGATGATGATCGCGATGATGCTTCCCAGTGCCAGCCCGGTCATCCTGCTTGCAACTGGTATCAACCAACGCAGCCGGTCAGCCGTAAAACCATATGGAACTGCTTTTGCCTTCGCCTCAGGGTACCTGCTCGCTTGGGCAGGGTTCAGCATTGTTGCGGTTGCAATCCAATGGTGGCTGGGTACCAATGAACTGATCAACGGCATGTTGCAGAGCAGGAGCCAGGTGCTGAGCGCCGGGTTACTGATCACTGCGGGCATCTGGCAGTTCACACCCTGGAAACAGGCCTGCCTGCGGCATTGTCGCGGGCCGATCGCCTTTCTCACACGTCATCGAAGAAACGGAAACCCCGGTGCGCTCATCATGGGCGCGCATCATGGCCTCTTTTGCCTGGGCTGCTGCTGGTTCCTGATGGCACTGCTTTTTGTTGGCGGCGTGATGAACCTGATATGGATTGCCGGCCTGGCTGTTTACGTGTGGATAGAGAAAGCATTACCCGGTGGGTTGCTCACATCACGTATCGCAGGCGCTTTGCTGATCATCTTGGGCGTAAGCATATTGCTGTAATTCAGATATTTTTTCTGCTCGTGGTCAGGCAACCGGTAGGAAATGCGATCAGTTGCGAATGGCGGATAAAAAAACGGGTGCAGGAATCTAATCCTGCACCCGTTCGGGTCTTCACTTATTTAAACGAGAAGCGCTGCTTTATTCCACGCAGCTTTGAATCTCGATGTTGTCGACACCCCAGCCTGCAGGTGCCGGACCAACGGTGTTGCTGTCGGACGATGTACGGAATCGAACCTGCACGTTATTTCCATCAAATTCGTCCAGCAGGAATACTGACTTAACCGGGTTTCCACCAGCTGGCTGCAGACACCAGGCTTCAGCAATACCGCCAGGGCCGTTTCCAGACAACTGTCCGGCATATGGATCAGCCAGGTTCCTGGCATTACCCAGTGGCTGCCAACCACCGCCGTCGACGTTGATTTCAATGAAACCACCGTCCCAGCAATTACCTTCTCCTGCATCTTCAAACTGGTGATGGGCATCCCACGAGATCGTCACCGGCCTTTCTCCACTGGGCAGGGCAATGCTTGGAGAAACCAGGCGCTGGTCACTATCTATGGCCGAGTTTTCTGCCCACCATGCGCGGGTATTAAGGCCTGTACCTGCCGGAGGAATTTC
>DATFLY010000035.1:0-2276 GCA_035267185.1 Lysobacterales bacterium
TTCTTAACGATGAAGAGACGTTTTCCTACAACACCAAACCAAACCGCGTAGCATGGATTCACGTGGCGCGAGGTGAGGTCGAATTGAACGACGAGAGGCTGCAGGCTGGTGATGGCGTCAGCGTCAACCCAGGGCAGTCACTTGAATTCAGGAATGGCGATCACGCCGAGGTTCTTGTTTTTGATATGGCTGCCTGAACCCTGCCTACAAACGAGGTTGAAACACATGAAACTATATTATTCACCAGGCGCCTGCTCTTTGGCGCCAATCATCCTGGCAGAGTGGCTCGGCCTTCCGCTGGAAATTGAAAAAGTTAATCTCAAAGACCCTGGCGATGCTTTCCTGAAAGCCAATCCGTTGGGCGCCGTGCCCGCACTGGTCCTGGATGACGGTACCAGCATGACCCAGGTCGATGCCATCATGGGGTATTTCATGGATCTAAGGCCGGATTCAGAACTGGACGCCGGCAACGACATCATGGATCGATTCGAGCTGCACCGTTGGCAAGCACTTCTGACCGGTGACTATCACCCGCCATTCGGCACATGGTTTAACCCCGGTCGATTCACCACTGATCACAGTGATGAAGGATTGATGGTTGTGAAAAATGCAACCGAACAACGAATCAGTAAGGTGACCGCTGAACTCGAGGCACAGATCGGTGATGGTGAGCACATTGTACTCGGCAGACGCACATTTATTGATGCTTACGCTTACGCCATGTTGCGCTGGCTCAGGCTTCTCGATGAGGACCTGGAACCATGGCCTAACGTTGCACGTTTTCTGACCGCGTTAGAACAGGATGCAGGCGTGACGAACGCCCTGGCGCGGGAGCGCTCTGGCGACTGACTGATGAATATCGAAACCACACACAGGAGAATGAAATGAATTTTTTATCCGGGTTGTCACCTCATGTTCACTGGGGCCTGCGGCTGTCTCTGGCTGCCACATTTATCTACCACGGCCTGGGCAAATGGCCGGTTCCCGAGTTTGCCTCTGCTTTTGGCATGCCGGTAGCCGTTGCATGGGCTGTCACCATCGCTGAAGTCGTTGCTGGCCTGGCTCTGATCATTGGCGCATTCGGCAAGGAAACACTAACACGCCTGGGCGGGCTGATTGTCATTGTCATCATGATTGGTGCGATTGCCATGGTGCATGCCAAGAACGGCTGGAACGTGATGAATGGTGGAATGGAATTCCAGGTGATGATGCTGGCGCTGGGCCTTTACTTCGCTGCACGCGGTAACAACACCTAAAGCATTTTCAGAATTGCGTTGACCGAGTTGAAGTTACGGCCTGTTGCAGCAACCCCAAGGCACCGCTCTACTTTCTCTGCCAGTTTGGAGCGACCGATTCCATCCGGCGCGTAGAGGTAGAAAACCCGGCCAGCGAGTTTGAATTGTTCAGTTTCGGACTTGAGCCTCGCCAGGGTTTCGAGTTCCGGCGCAACGGGCTGTGTTTCCAGGAAGTTGAAATGCAGGTGCTTACCCACGCTGGTTGGAAAAGGATTTCCATCCAGCGCGGCTTTGAGATCCTTTTCGCTGAGCAACAAAACACTGGGCCGAAATCCAAACTCATCTTCAACCGCATCCGATATGGTTGCAGCCTCTTTTTCCGAGCAAGCTTTGTTACTCTCGAACACGACATTGCCGCTTTGAATGTAGGTTCGAATGTTTTGGTAACCCAATTTTTCGAGAATCTGTTTCAAATCCTTCATTGGCAAAGAACGAGTCCTGCCAACATTGATTCCTCGAAATAATGCGATTGTTGTTTTCAATTCGTTTTAACCTTGAGTCAATCCGCAGCATACAAGGCTAGTGGACGTGATTCACTTTCCATGTAGCAATGAATTACCCCTGTATCAGCCGCACATCTAGCGGTAGAATTGCATTGATCTGCGCTTATCATTGTTTCGGCGCAGTAATTTCTTTTCGCAGCAAGGCAACAAGCGAGCGAGTCCGCGGAGCGTATTTTCTACTACGTGAGCAGCGAGCGAGTGCAGTTAACACCGCTGCGGAAAGAAAGGGCAAGCAGAAACGGGCCCTTAGCTCAGCTGGTTAGAGCAGTCGACTCATAATCGATTGGTCGTAGGTTCAAGTCCTACAGGGCCCACCATTCCCACAAAATCGATTAAGAAGATTTTATGGGAATGAGGACCCGGCAGGACCTACTACGTGCAACAGCGCTGTTAACTCTCCAACCTGCATCCATCGAATCCGGTCAATGTGTGACCCCTTGAATCAACCACCTCGCGCGGATTCGGGTTCAAGTCCTAC
>DATFLY010000036.1:0-51066 GCA_035267185.1 Lysobacterales bacterium
CGACAAGCTACCCAGCGCCGACCCTGACCATCTTGCGACCATCCGGCTGGCGGAGATAGTATCGCCCAGCTCGGAGGACATAGCCCTGTTCAAAGCAATCCCCAATCGCAGGACGACTCGAGCAATGTTCGAGGCCCGAGATCTACCTGTCAAACTCCTGGAGGAATGCCACGCTTTGGCTGAAGCGAATGGAGCGGAGCTGACGATTATCCAGGATGGAGAGCATCGATCCAGGATTGCCGAACTGGTCGCCGAGGGTGACCGCAAACAATTTGGTGATCGCAGGTTTCGCCAGGAATTGGCTGCCTGGGTACACTCTCGACGGGGTGATACCAAAGACGGGATGTCGGGTGAAAGTTTCGGAATGCCCGATCTGCTTTCGCCACTTGGGGCCCTGGTGATTCGGACATTCGATCTCGGCAATGGTATTGCTGCCGGCGACCGAAAAAAGATTGCCGAGGGATCGCCGGTGCTGGCCGTGTTCAGCACAAAAAGCGACCAGGCTACTGACTGGATTGCGACCGGACAAGCGCTGTCGAAGGTGCTTTTGAAACTGTCTGCGTCTGGCGCAACGGCCTCATTCCTGAATCAACCCATCGAAGTCGACGAACTTCGCCCACGGCTTGGAAATTTGATTGGAGTTACCGGGATACCGCAGCTTCTGCTGCGATTTGGCTACGGCAAGCCCGTGCCTGCAACCGCAAGAAGACCGGTCGAAGATGTCCTCGTCTAGGGAGAACTCGACGGAAGCCTACCGAGTGCCGTCAGCTGCACTTCTGCCTTTCTTACTCACGACGTTTGCGATCACCTGGGGAATCATCGGGTTTTATATCCTCAGACCCGATACAGCCGTAGCGTTGTTCGGCGAGATCAGCGGATCGCATCCACTCTTCTTCCTCGCTACCTGGGCACCCGCCATCGCCGCGTTCTTCGTCGTTCTTGTGCGGGGAGGCTGGACCGGACTCATGGCATTTTTGTCACGGTTAGCGCTATGGCGGTGTCCTGCACCGTGGTGGTTGTTTATTTTTGTCCTGATCCCGCTCATCTTTATGGCCGGGTCGCTTATCAAGGGTGGCCCAATTCTGGCACCACTTCCGCCGCAAGGAGCTGGCCCGGTTTTGGGTTTAATGTTCATGTTGGTGTTTCTCGGACCCATCGAGGAATTTGGCTGGCGCGGCATCGCACAGCCGCTCCTTCAGCGACATGTCGTTCCGTTCTGGGCCGGGGTGATCATCGGTATCATATGGGGAATCTGGCATCTTCCGGCCTTTTACCTTGCCGGCGTCGTCTTCGCCGAATGGAGCTTCCTGCCCTTTTTCATTGGCAACATCACTCTGGCAATCCTTGTAACACCCATCCTTAATGCCACGCGCGGAAGTCTTCTGGTTCCGATGCTGTTTCACTGGCAACTGATCAATCCGTTCTGGCCTGATGCCCAGCCGTGGGACACGTGGATTCTCGTTGGCGTCGCAGCAGTGGTTGTTTGGCTCAAGCGGGCAACGCTGTTCACAACCACGGATGCCGTGACAGCGGTGGTCCCGACTGGACGAGAGCGGTAATGCTTGCTGTAAATGTAATCCCGGCGGTGCCTTACGGTTGGATGAGATACGAACCAAAACGCCAATGACGCACAACTCGCGGATGTGGGCAACCCCAATCAAGCGGTGGACGTGACAAGCCAATGATAGAAACGGATTCTGGAACAGCTCAGCGGAGAGAATGATGAAATTGATTGCCATGACCGCCCTGGTGCTCTTGATTGGAGCCGCGTTGCTTGCGACCTGGCGTGCGCTGGACCATAAATCCGATCGCAGCGCATGGAATTCGCTGGTCGAACTGGCAGGACCGGCAAGTGTCCAGTTCGATCCCGCTTCAATTGCATCGCTTCCTGAGCCCGCACAGCGGTACTTCCGCTACACCATAAGTCCGGGCGCAGTATTACACCGGGCTGTCGTGATCGAGATGAGTGGACAAATCGGGCTGGGCACAAAGAAAGAACCCAATTACCGGACCATGAAGGCTCAGCAGGTTTTGGCGACACCATATGGCTTCGTGTGGAAGCTTGAAGCCGGACCGATCAGCGGATCGGACGGCGCGATGCCTGATCATTCCTGGACGCGATTCTGGCTGTTTGGTGTTCTGCCGATTGTCCGCGCAGGCCGGAATGAAGATCACCGCCGTTCAGCATTCGGTCGCGTTGTCGCAGAGGGCGCATTCTGGGCACCGGCCAGCCTGCTGCCCGGCGAAAACGTCAGATGGGAACCGCTGGATAACAACAGTGCGCGAGCGATCTTGACCTTCGGTGGCTTCGAACAAGGCGTGGACATCACAGTCGCACAAGACGGGCGCCCCACCCGTGTCGTGATCCAGCGTTGGAGCAATGAAAATCCAGAAAAAGTTTTCCGCGAACAGCCGTTTGGTGGTGATTTATCCGGCTTTCAGGATTTCGGCGAATACCGTTTGCCAACATCAGTCGAAGGCGGGAATCACATCGGAACCGACGACTATTTTCCGTTTTTCAAGGCCACGGTCACGACGATACGTTTCCCAACCAGGGCTGGTACCCCGTGATTCTCGCGGATCTGACAATCGTCATTTTTCAGATAGCACGGACTCGAGCTCTTCCAGGCGTTCCTGACGCTGTTCGGTAAACAGGGTCATCGATCCAATCCGACTCAGGTTATCGACATACTCGTTGAGAAAAGCCTGGCTTGCGCGCATCTTTTCGCCGTCACAAAAACGGTCCCACCGGAATCCTTCGCCGCTTAGGCTGGTCCAAGCCCCGACAAACCCGGCTTCTTTTGGCACCCGACCGATTGCTATGAGATCCGGGAACCGGCTGTGTAATCTAAATAGCTCGTTGGTAGCTTCCAGATAGAAAGCGCGTGCGCGCTCGCGAAACAGCACGTAATTGCGCAATTGCTCTTTGATGTCTTCATCCTGCAACACGTCAAACCGTCCGGTAGCTAAAATCTCATCGAGAACTGGCAGCTCGTCCGGCGGCCGTCTAAAGACGTGTGACGACACAATATGTCGACACTCCAGGTCGGAAATGACGCGCAATGGCTCCTGCGAAAACAGTACGGGATTGACACCCATCAATGCGCCGGCCCGCTCATTCTGACCCATTAACTCTTCGCGCTGTTTCTCGAGAAGTTCAAGTGTTTCCACATGGAGGCGTTTGAGCAGGACCTGCTCCTCGATGCGCTCCTTGCGTGCATCATTCCAATCCTGAACCTGTAAGCCCATAAAAACGCCGACAACAACGATGACGAATTCGACCGCTACCACGAACCAGTTTTGTGATCTTACGTTTTCAGCGATACGTCGGATGATCATGCGATACCTTTCAGAGCCCGGGTAGTGATGTTTGCAAATTGATTGGTCGAGACTTGCGCGACTGTCCGCTTTTGTTCAGCAGTCATTAGCGATTCAGTTCGAGCAACTCCGCGTCAATGGTCAACTTCAATTGTTCGGTAGTTTCCATCAAAATTGTGGCGAGACTCAAACCGACCGTTGAAACTCGCAATCGCAAAAAACACATGCGGCGGATTTCATTCCAAATCTCCGCATCTGCGGGCTGCCTAAAAACAGCGTCGGTCGGATATGCGATCTCCGTCCCAAGAAATTCGCTGTAGAAATCTTCGGCTTTACTCAGCAGACCCGGACCCTGGTCACGCCAATTGTTGGGCACCCAGGTAATACCAGCGTCCCTCATGAATGGCCAGAACATGTTATCGATGAATACCGTGTTGTTCTTTTCAACAACCAACTCTGCACGCGAAACGTCGGCGAAATACCGTAAGAGCTGTTCCCGCAGATCCCTTGACCGGATTAATTGGAAGTTACCTGTGCTGGTCAGGTCGGCATATGTGGCGCTGACCAAACGCAGCGTTCTTCGCTGACCCAGTTTTGACAGGTTTTCTCGCAGCTCTTCAGCTTTTTGCTCATAGCCGTCATCTGCCAAAAGCCCCAGCACCGTCGTGCTTGCTCTTGCCATCATGGTTTCCGTATCGACGTAGACCTGGATCGACTCGACCATCTGATCGAGATCCCGGACAAGTGACGCCAAATAGATTTGCTCGCTGCGCTTCTCTTCACGCTCCCGCGCCCAGTCGTCAATCGATAACGCAACAATGACACCCACGACGATTAATGTGAGTTCAATTGCGAAGGTGCCCCAGTGACGACCTGTTAACGCGTTTGCGATCCTCCCCAGGGATGAGGGTGAGCTATTTCGATGACTTTTGTTAGACGCTGAGCTCATTTTTGTCATGTTAGCTCAGGAGGCAAAGTCGCGCACACGCTTAATACGGAAAGTTTTCTTATGAAACAAAAAAGGCCGCCTGATAGGCGACCATGTTGCGGGGGCAGGATAGATCGTAGCGGGGGCCGTTGCAGGCTCGGCCAAAGCCGCCATGATGCAAGATGCGAAGCATTGAAATTAGGCGGCGACGCCGAAGAGCCGTCGCTAAATACGCAAATCATGCAGTCGCAGAACGGCTCAATAACTGAGAGCTCGTCCGGCGGGCGTCTAATGACGTGTGACGATGAAATATTCGCACGTCCAGGTCGGAAATGACGCGCGATGGTTCCTGCGAAAACAATACGGAAATGACACCCATCAAAATGTCAGCATGCTCACTCAGACCGTGAACACGTGGGTCCGGGGCAATCACTTGATCACCCTGGGCCAACGTATCAAAGATGCCATGATCCACCCAATTTTCGGCACTCCCTGAGAAGCCATGAATCAGGATGACGGTTGGTCCGCTGCCGGCAACCAGATACCGAATAGAAACGCCACCTGAGTCGAAGTATCGGTCATCAGCACCAAGAAGTGTTGGAACGAGAAGCAGTAGCGCTGCCAGATTCTTAATCACTGTTTTTTATTGCGGCCTAAGCCCCATTAATTTAGCGAAACGGCATGGGTTTCGCTATTCACCAGGCCAACGGAGTATGTCCGGTTCCACCCTGCTAGGTTCCGCAGAACGTGCGGGTGACCCGCTGATGCTCTTCTGGTGCTTCCGCAAGGTGTGAAAGCCCCGGCTGTTCGGCATAAGGTTGCAGCAATATGGCATTCAGTTCGTTAAAAACCGTGAAGTCCCCTTCAAGCGCCTCGTTGATCGCCTGCTCGACGCGGTGATTTCGTGGAATGAAGAGCGGGTTGACCGAGTTCATGAGAGCTGAAATTTCGACAGGGTTCCTGTCCTGGCTACCTATCCGCTGCCGCCACCTGCTCTCGAAAAGACCGAACCGGCTTTCGTCGGATGCGTCTGCTCGCGACGCCAGTTCACGAAAGCTCAAGGTGTAGTCGAGCCGGTTGTCGTGAAGATGCTTCAACCACTCCGAGATTAGCCCTGCGTCGTTTTCCTGTACATCGCACAAGCCCAGCTTCGGTCTCATCAGGGCCAGGTAGTGCGATTCGTATTGATCCCGGAACATAGCCAGAACCGCCTCAAGCTCACCCTTGTCAGCCTTAAGGACAAGCAGGGTTTCAGCGAAACGGGCCATGTTCCAGAGGGCGATAGCAGGCTGATTGGCGTATGCATACCGACCCTGCGTATCGATGGAGCTGAATACCTTGTCAAACCGGAATTCGTCCAGGTACGCTGCGGGACCATAGTCAATGGTCTCTCCGGAAATCGTGGTGTTGTCGGTGTTCATTACGCCGTGTATGAAACCGACTGACATCCAGTGCGCAATCAGCTCAGCCTGTCGCTCTGAAACGCACCGCAGCAGTCCAACATACGGATACTTTTCGTCTTTTACTTCCGGGTAATGACGATCGATTGCATAGTCGGCGAGCTTTCTGAGCAATCCCACGGCATTGCGGGCAGCAAAATACTGAAACGTACCGACGCGCAGATGGCTGGTAGCCACTCGCGTAAACACAGCGCCGGGCAGAGCAGACTCCCTGAAAACCGTTTCCCCTGTCGCCACAGCCGCCAGTGCCCTGGTGGTCGGCACACCGAGATGGTGCATCGCCTCGCTGAGAATGTACTCGCGCAGCACCGGGCCCAGCCAGGATTTTCCATCACCACCTCGTGAGAACGGGGTACGGCCAGATCCCTTGAGCTGAACATCAAAGCGATCACCGGATTCAGTAACTATCTCACCAAGCAAGGCAGCGCGACCATCACCAAGTTGGGGCACGAAATGTCCAAACTGGTGGCCTGCATATGCCATGGAGATTGGTTGACTTCCTTCCAATTCGATAGAACCGCTAAAGACACTGGCGAGCTGCTCATTCCTGGTTTTAGGCATGTCGAGGCCCAATTTGGAGGCGAGCTCATGGTTCCAGGCGATAAGTTCCGGCTCAGCCACATGATTGGGCGTTACCGCTTGATAGAACTCCTCGGGTAACGTTGTGTAGCTGTTGTTGAAATTCATGTTCAAGTTGATGTAATCAAGTGGCATCCGTTGCTTAGTCGCCAGGGATTTAGTGTAGCCAGCTATTGAGCGGGTGTAGGATTACTCCGCACGTCCATGTGCTCCGCCCTCCGGGCCATCTCGCAAAGCGAGATGTTCAAAATTGCTCCCGACAATTTAGTGTCGAACCTTAACGGTTCGAACCCTACTTACGCGTTATCAAACAAAAATGGCCTCCACAAGGGAGGCCATTCTTTGTTTGGTAGCGGGGGTAGGATTCGAACCTACGACCTTCGGGTTATGAGCCCGACGAGCTGCCAGACTGCTCCACCCCGCATCAGCAGGCCGAGAATGATAAAGAAATGGCCTTTGGGTTGCAAGGACTAAATCAGGTGAAACTCGACATGCATACAGAGATGAGGGCTCCTGAGAAGATACCAAGGCCGAGCACCATCACACCGTTAACCGAAATCACGGCCCTGAAATCTACAGGTGCTTCAATAGGTATGTCTGTTGGTGGATCGTCAAAGTACATCAGCTTGACCACGCGCAGGTAGTAAAACGCGCCGACAACCGAGAACACCACAGCCAGTAGCGCCAGCCACATCAATCCCGCATCCAGGGCAGCCTTGATCACGAGCCACTTGGCGAAGAATCCGACAAAGACCGGAACACCGGCCATTGAAAACATCACCATGGCCATGATGGCTGCATACCAGGAATTTCTCTTGTTCAGACCCTGGAAGTCACGCAGATTTTCTGCCTCGACCCCATGACGGGACAACAGGATCACCATGCCAAACGCCGCTGCAGACATAATTGAATAGACAATCACGTAGTACATACTGGCGCCAAAGCCGCTTGCTGTGCCCGGTAACATCCCCAACAACACGAAACCCATATGAGAGATGGTGGAATACGCGAGCATTCTCTTGATGTTCGTTTGCGCAATGGCCGCCAGGTTTCCACCAATCATCGACAAGACTGCCAGCACCGCGAGCATTTGTTGCCAGTCAGAATGCAATCCGCTCAGCCCGCTATCCAACAGACGGTATGCCATGGCAAAGGCAGCCATCTTGGGTACCGATGAAATGAACAGGGTAATGGCCGCTGGTGCACCGTGATATACGTCTGGTATCCACATGTGGAACGGCACCACGCCCAGTTTGAACGCAATGCCAACGACCAGGAAAACCAGCCCAAATACAAGAAGGATGTCATTGGCGCCTTCACCACTCACAACCGCTGATATGGTTGCCAGATCGAGACTGCCTGTGGCGCCATAGATCATCGACATGCCGTAAAGCAACATGCCTGAAGCCACCGAGCCGAGCACAAAATATTTCATTGCCGCTTCAGACCCGCGACGGGAGTTTCGATCATATGCAACCAGCGCATACGAAGACAAAGCCAGAAGCTCCAGGCCCAGGTAGATCATGACCAGGTTATTTGCCGATATCAGCAACATGATGCCCAGCAAAGCCTCAAGCGAAAGGGTGTAGAAATCGGACCGGAACATGCGGAATTCCCGCATGAAAAATTTCGCGTAGACAAACACCACGGCCAGAACCAGGTAGCTGAACAACTTGAGTATGTCGCCCATCTGATCGCGAATGAACGA
Source organism: Lysobacterales bacterium (assembly GCA_035267185.1). Lineage (GTDB taxonomy): Bacteria > Pseudomonadota > Gammaproteobacteria > Xanthomonadales > SZUA-36 > JAUIBE01. The sequence goes on from DATFLY010000036.1 coordinate 7,994, forward strand.
ATCATTGAACGCCAGTGCAGTGGCCGTGTGATCCTGGCTGTAATCAAAACGCAGGGTGATGATGGCAGCAAAAATCAGGGTGGCAATGGCCAGGAGATGAATGATGGCACGTCGTTCTTCCTTGATGAACAGGTCAACAACGAGAATCACGCAGGTCATGGTGAGAATCCAGAGCTCGGGAGCAATTAACAGCAATTCCATGCGATTCATGATCCTTATCCCCCGGCCACTACAATTTTGGTTTGTTGTATGTGTTGAATCAGTGAATCCACCGACACATGCATCATCTCAACCAATGGCTGGGGCCACAGCCCAACCAACAGGACCATCGCTGCGAGCACCGTCAGTATCACGGTTTCCCTTGCGTTGATGTCCCTGAGTGCGGCAACTTCGTCACTACCTGTGTCCCCGAAAATCACGCGCTTTACCAGCCAGAGGCTGTATGCCGCGCCCAGAATCAGGGTCAGGCCTGCCAGGAATGCATACCAGAAGCTGGCCTGGAATGAAGCCAGTATTACCATGAACTCTCCCACGAATCCGCTGGTGCCGGGCAGACCCGAATTGGCCATAAAGAACAGCACAGCGAAGAAGGCAAACCACGGCATGCTGTTTGCAACTCCGCCATAGTCCGAAATCATGCGGCTGTGCAGGCGGTCATAAAGCACCCCGACACACAGAAACAGCGCACCTGAAATAAAGCCATGAGAGACCATCTGCACCATCGCGCCTTCAATTCCCATGGCAGCGCCGGCAGCATCGCTGCTGTTGCGGAAGATTCCAAAGGCAATAAACAGGCCCAACGTGACAAAACCCATGTGGGAAATAGACGAATAGGCAATCAGCTTCTTCATGTCTTCCTGGACCAGGGCAACAAATCCAATGTAAACAACCGCGATCAATGACAGGGTAATGACGAAGAAATCAAGCGCTGCTGCTGCATCGGGCGTAATGGGCAGGCTGAACCTGACAAAACCATAGCCGCCGATTTTCAGCATGATTGCCGCCAGGATCACGGAACCACCCGTGGGTGCCTCCACATGCGCATCCGGTAACCATGTATGAACCGGCCACATCGGAATCTTGACGGCAAAGGCTGCCAGGAACCCGATGAACAGCCATTTCTGAACTTCCAGGGTCAGCGGGAACTGATGCCATTCAAGGATCGACCAGGTACCACTGACGTTGTACAGGTAGATCAGGCCAATCAGCATGAACACTGACCCGAGGAAGGTATACAGGAAGAACTTGATGGTTGCGTAAACCCTTCTGGGGCCACCCCACATGCCGATCACCAGGAACATCGGAATCAGCATTGCCTCGAAAAAGACGTAGAACAACAGTCCGTCAAGCGCACTGAACATCCCGATCATCAGCCCTTCCATGACCAGGAATGCAGCCATGTACTGGTGAACATTTTCCCTGATGACTTCCCAGCCAGCCAGGACCACCAATGGGCCAAAGAAGGCGGTGAGAAGAATGAGCGGCAGAGACAGGCCATCCACGCCCAGGGCGTAGTTGATATCAAAAGCTTCAATCCATTTACCGAGTTCACTGAACTGCATCTGCGCAGTTGAGTTATCGAATGCCATGTACATTAATGCGGCGACCACCAGGGTAGCCAGAGACACTGCGAGCGACAGCAATCGTGCCGGCTGCGGTCGTTGATTGCCAAGCGCCAGAACAGCGCCACCACCGATAATCGGTAACCAGATCAGGACACTTAAAATCGGCCAGCTCACATCCTCACCCCCGTACAACCCAGAGAGCAAGCATGCCAATCAATCCGATGATCATGGCAAATGCATAGTCATACAAATAACCGCTTTGCCAGGTTCGAATGCGCATCGCAAGATAGCCCATCAATTTCGCTGAACCATTGACCAGCACGCCGTCAATCAGGCCTGCATCAACCTTCTTCCATAGTCCATTGCCAAGCTGAATACTGCGACGCACAAAGGTGTTCTGGTAGAGCTCGTCAAAGTAATACTTATTGTTAAGAAGGCGATTCAGAGCTGGCAACCTGTTGGTTGTATATTCAGCCAGCGCAGGCCGGAACCGATACACCAGGGTGGCCAGCAAAAAGCCCGCAATCATGAGCCAGAAAGGCACCGTCTGAACCGCATGGGTCGCCATCGCCAATGGTCCATGGAAATGTGTACCCAGTTCAGCCAACACGTCATTTCCCGGCGAAACAAACACTGCATCATCCAGCCAGCCACCAAACAGAACAGGCTGGATCGTGAAATATCCAATGATGATTGAAGGTATAGCCAGCAGGATGAGAGGCACGGTCACAACCGATGGCGATTCCTTGGCTTCGTGCGGGAGGACACCATCTGGTGGATGATTCCCCGCTCCCGGATCAACCGTGTACCTGGGTTGACCATGAAAAACCAGGTATAGGAGCCGGAAACTGTAGAACGATGTCACCAAAACCCCAAGCACGACGCCCCAATAGGCAATCTCGCTACCGGCTCGATTGGAAAGAGCCACGGCTTCTATGATCGCATCCTTTGAGTAAAAACCCGCGAAAAACGGAAATCCGATGAGTGCCAGTGTCCCGATCCAGGAGGTCAGCCACGTGATCGGCATCCGGCGGCGCAGACCACCCATGTATTGCATATTTTGCTGATGATGCAGGGCAATGATGACCGAACCGGCTGCAAGGAACAGTAATGCCTTGAAAAAGGCATGTGTCATGAGATGGAAAATGGCTGCCGAATAGGCTGAGACACCCAGCGCAACCGTCATGTATCCGAGTTGCGAAAGCGTCGAATAGGCAATGACTCGCTTGATGTCATTCTGGACGATGCCAATCAGGCCCATTGCCAGTGCAGTGAATACGCCAATCAGCATCACGAAAATCAGCGCGGCCTCGCTCATTTCGAATAATGGAGACATCCGCGCCACCATAAAGATACCGGCCGTGACCATCGTGGCAGCATGAATCAGGGCTGAAATTGGTGTCGGACCTTCCATCGAGTCGGGCAGCCAGACATGTAATGGCGCCTGTGCCGACTTACCCATGGCACCGATGAACAGGCAAACACAAATCACCGTGGCCAATTGCCAGTCGAGCCCGGGAATAATGCTGAAAGTCTGTCCTTCCAGTTCACCCGAGCGATTAAAAACTTCCGCGTAATCCAGACTGCCAAAAGCGTAAACAATGGCCGCAATACCCAGCAGGAATCCAAAATCCCCAACACGGTTGACCAGGAATGCCTTGAGACTGGCAAAAATCGCAGACTCGCGTTTGTACCAGAAACCGATCAGAAGGTAGGACACAAGGCCGACAGCTTCCCAGCCGAAAAACAGCTGCAGGAAATTGTTCGACATCACCAGCATCAGCATCGCGAATGTAAACAGCGCGATGTAACTGAAAAAACGCTGATATCCGGGATCCTCCGACATGTAACCCACGGTGTAGATGTGCACCATCAGGGAAACGAATGTGACAACTGTCATCATCAGGCTGGTGAGATGATCAACCAGAAACCCAACCTGAAAAGTGATTCCGTCGGAGACCATCCAGGTATAAAGACTGAAATTTTGTGTTCCCAGCCCCTGGTAAATCTGCTGATACAAGATCCAGATCGACAAGGCACAGGAGGCACCAACACCCAGGATGGTCACCCAGTGTGAACCAGCACGCCCCACCTTGTTGCGCATCAGGCCTGCGATGATCGCAGCCAGCAATGGCAGCAATGGAATCAGCGTCAATGTGAGTTTCAGGGACATCGTGATGAATCAGCCTTTGAGGTCGTCAAGTTCAGCAACGTTGATGGTCTTACGGTTCCTGAACAGAACCACCAGGATTGCCAGACCAATTGCAGCTTCAGCAGCGGCAACTGTCAAAATGAAAAACACAAATATCTGGCCGTCGAGATTACCCAGGAATCGGGAAAACGCGACAAAATTCATGTTCACTGCCAGCAACATCAGTTCGATGCACATCAGCAGAATGATGATGTTTTTCCGATTGACGAATATTCCGGCAACTCCAAGGCAGAACAGAATCGCTCCGAGGCTGAGAAAATGCGCGAGGGTTAGCATGATGTCTTCTACCTCCCCTTCCTGGATTCAGATTCCATTTTTACAATACGCACCCGTTCCTGGGGCGTGACCTGCACCTGTCGTGCGGGATCCTGTCGTTTCGCTTCAGGTCTGCGCCGGTGCGTCAGTGCAACAGCAGCAATGATGGCCACCAGCAGAATCACGCCCGCCACCTCGAATGGGAGCACGAAATTGGTGAATAACGACTCTCCGATTTCCCGGGTGTTGTTGTAGCTTTCAGGTTGTGCTCCGGGTATCGGCCATTGTTCTTCGCCAAATCTGCCGCGGGCCCAAAGCACCATCAGAATCTCTATCGCCATGACCACTGCGACCATCACAGCCACTGGCAGATACCTGATAAATCCCTCTTTTAATGGCGAAAGATTGATATCCAGCATCATCACCACGAACAGGAACAGCACCATGACTGCACCCACGTAAACAAGAATAAGAATGATCGCAAGGAATTCGGCTTCAAGCAGCAGCCAGATCGCAGAGGCGCTGAAAAAAGTCAGAACCAGGAACAGTGCTGCATATACCGGGTTTCGCACCGATATCACCATCACGGCCGCAGCAGTCATCACTGTTGCGAAGAGATAGAAGATGATTTCGATAATGGGCATGGTCGTCGGCCTACCTGTAAGGGGCGTCCTGGCGCCGGGCAGCTGCAATCTGTTCCTCAAAACGATCGCCGATTGCCAGTAATTGCTGCTTGTTGACCACACGTTCCTCACGATTTTCCATGTGGTATTCGAGAATATCGGTCTCTACAATTGAATCCACAGGGCAGGATTCTTCGCAAAAGCCGCAATAGATACACTTGAACAGGTCAATGTCATAACGGGTTGTTCGCCTTGTACCATCATCACGCTGGGTCGAATCAATGGTGATCGCAAGGGCCGGACAGACCGCTTCACACAGTTTGCATGCGATGCAGCGCTCTTCGCCGTTGGGATAACGCCTCAACGCATGTAAACCTCTGAACCGATTGGATTTTGGTGTCTTTTCATCCGGGTAGTTGAGAGTGAATTTGGGCTTGAACATGTACTTCAAAGTCAATCCAAGTCCCTGCAACAACTCCAGCAACATCAGGCTTCGAAAATAATTGGCAACGGTATTCACGTTTAGGCTCCCTTAGCCACCAGACCAAAGACGGACAGCACTGCGGCCACCATCACCCAGAAAATCGTAATCGGTACAAATACTTTCCAGCCCAGGCGCATGATCTGGTCGTAACGATAGCGCGGGAATGTTGCACGCAACCACAGGAACACGAACATGAAGAACACCAGCTTGACAAGAAACCAGTGAATGCCTCCGGCCGCAAGAGCGGTATCGCCGACCAATGGCAAGCCTTCGAATGGCGACAGCCAGCCGCCCACGAAAAACAGCGTGATCAGGGCGGAAATAAGAATCATGTTGGCGTATTCGGCGAGGAAGAACACGGCGAAACTGGCGCCAGCATATTCGACGTGAAAACCGGCGACGATCTCTGATTCGCCTTCGGCCACGTCAAAAGGTGCACGGTTGGTCTCTGCAACACCCGAAACCACGTAAATAATGAACAACGGCAGCAGTGGCAGCCAGAACCAGTCCAGGATGCCGCCCTGTTGCGCCAGGACAATCTCTGTCATATTCAGCGATCCGGCCAGGATCAAAACCCCAACCAATGCGAAACCCATCGCAATCTCGTAGGACACCATCTGCGCTGTTGAGCGCAGTGCGCCCAGGAATGCATACTTGGAATTCGAAGCCCAGCCCGCCACGATCAGGCCATAAATGCCCAGTGACATCATTGCCAACAGGTAAAGAACCCCGGCATTGATATCGGCAATCACCAGCCAGTCATCCGCCGGAATCACGGCCCAGGCAGCAAATGCGGGAGCAAGCGAGAGTACCGGCGCCAACAGAAAAAGAAACTTGTTGGAGTTCTGCGGAATAATGATTTCTTTAAGCAGCAGCTTGACCACATCGGCGAGCGGCTGCCCCAGACCCCAGAAATGGAAACCCCCGAACAGACCAAAAAAGCCCACGCGATTGGGGCCTTTTCTGACCTGCATGGCACCGATGACCTTACGTTCTGCGTAGGTGTAATACGCAACGCCCAGAATCAGGACCAGCATGACTCCGGCAATCTTAAGCAGGGTAAAGAGCGCGTACCAGAGTTGATCGATGAACTCCGGACTCATCCGATTTTCTCCAGTTCGACTTCACCCATTGATGCACCCAGATCACGGGTACCGCAAGTACCACTTCTCAACCAGACGGCGCCGGCAGGCACCTTGTCACTGATACGCACAGGTATTTCTGCAGCTCCGTTTTTCGCAGATGGTTGCTTAACCCGCACCGAATCACCCTCTTCCAGATTCAGTTTGCTGGCATCATCAGGATTCAGGCCTGCAAAATAACTCTGGGCCTGGGCAGTTTCCTGCAATGGGGTTGCTCTTCGGCACAGCGCATCACAGGAATACATTGGCACTTCGCCAATCCTGTGCAGGCCAGTTGACCGTTCGCTTTGTTCAAATTCAATGGCTTTTGACTTTACTTTCGCTTCTGACAGTGCCTGTGTCATTTCCGAGTGAAGTTGCGCCAGTTCGACCTGGTCAAAACCGGTCAATTCCAGTTCACCAGCCAGTCGACGCAGGATCTTCCATCCTGGCCGGGCTTCGCCGGAAACCCTGCCGGCCGCGCTGAACAGAATTTCGCTTCCGTCCAGGTTGTAGAAACTGCCCTCTGACTCTGCGATTGGCGTAAGGGGCAGCATGACATCAGCCAGTTCAGACAATGCACCGGAAGCAAATTCTGTGACTGCAATAACCTTTTTTGCCCCTTTCAGGGCATTCACGGCCCGGGCCGGATTTTCGATATCAAATTCTGGTTCCAGGCCCCAGAGCAGGTACGCATCCAGAGACTTGTCCAGCATCGATGCCGCATTCATACCGGATTCACTGGCTTGTTCAATGCCGACAGACCTGTGCGGGACCGCTCCTGCGCGCCACGCACCAACGGCGTTGGCACCGTGAGGAAGTATGTTCAAAGCGGCAGCACTGTTGGCGGCAATAAATTCGGCAAGCTGCCGCAGAATCGCCGCATTTTCATGACTCATCGCACTCTGGCCAACCACCACCAGGGCTTTCTCTCCTGCATGCAGTGACTGGGCGATCTGTTTTTCAACTTCGCCAACTTTTACATCGGATAACAGCCGGGAAACCGACTTCGATGCCTTTGCCTTGCAGAGGTCCCTGGTTGCAGCAGCTACAGCAGCCAGCTTGTTAACCATGTTTTGCGGCGCAGTAATACATTTGCCTGCAGTGTCGAATATGAATTCCCAATCCAGCGGGTTAACCACCGAGATTTTTGCACCAGCCTGCCAGGCCTTACGAATTCGATGACCAAGAATGGGCGCTTCGTGCCGAATGTTGCTGCCAACCAGTAGTACAGCATCCGCAGTTTCCATTTCCGCGATTTTCATGTCGAAAGACGGATCCGCTGGTCGGGCTGAATCATCACGGAAATCAGTTTCCCGCAATCGATGATCGATATGATTGCTGCCCAGTGCCCTGGCCATTTTCTGTGCCAGGTAATACTCCTCGCTTGCTGCGCTCGGTGACATCAGAACGCCAAGGCTTTGAGAGTGGTCTTTCAGGACCTGCGCTGCAACAGATACAGCCTCATCCCAGCTTGCCTCGCGCCATTCACCGTCTTCCTTGATTTTAGGACTCAGGAGACGATCCTCGGAATACAATCCGGTCATGCTGTAGCGATCACGATCCGATAACCAGTTCTCGTTGGTTGGCTCATTGTCGCGCGGCACACTGCGAAGAATACGACCCCGCCGGGCATGGTAATAAAGCGTTGATCCCACGCCATCATGAGGCGCGACCGAGGGTTTTGCCTGCAGTTCCCATGCGCGCGCAGAGTAGCGGAATGGCTTGTTGGTCAATGCGCCGACAGGACAAAGGTCAATGATATTCCCGCTTAACTCGGAGTCGATACTGGATTGCACCACCGTGCCAATCTCCATTCGATCTCCGCGGCCTGCACCGCCCATTTCACAGGTTCCGGCAATTTCTTCCAGGAACCGCACACAACGCGTGCAGTGAATGCAGCGAGTCATGTCGGAATGCACCAATGGACCAAGATCCTTGTCTTTAACCACGCGCTTGCGTTCAGTGAATCGGGATACCGAGCGGCCATAACCCATGGCCAGGTCTTGCAATTCACATTCACCGCCCTGGTCACAAATCGGACAATCCAGAGGATGATTGATCAGCAAAAACTCCATGACGCCATGCTGGGCATCAATGGCTCGCCTTGATTCGGTGTAGACCTTCATTCCGTCCATCACCGGGGTGGCACAGGCAGGCAAAGGCTTGGGTGCTTTTTCAACGTCCACCAGGCACATGCGGCAGTTGGCCGCAATTGTGAGTTTCCTGTGATAGCAGAAACGTGGAATATCAATTCCGGCCTTGTCCGTGGCCTCGATGATCATCGAGCCCTTGGGTGCCTGCATCTTGATGCCGTCGACTTCTATCTCGACCATGTCAACACTGGCTTCAGGCTTCTTGTCCATGGTGGCGCTCATGCAGCCCGCTCCCCATGATCGTCACTGGCTGCTTCAACGATTGAACGGCCATGCTCGATGAAGTATTCAAATTCGTCCCAGTAATGACGCAGGAAACCCTGGACCGGCCATGCAGCGGCTTCGCCAAAGGCGCAAATCGTGTGCCCTTCAATCTGGCCGGCTGCCGATTTCAGCAATTCAAGATCGCCGTTGTGTCCCTTGCCGTCGACGATTCGCTGCAACGTTCTGTGCATCCAGCCGGTGCCTTCACGACACGGTGTGCACTGCCCACAGGATTCCATGTGATAGAAACGCGAGATGCGCGTGCATGCTTTAACCATGCAGGTGGAATCATCCATCACGATGACGGCTCCGGAACCGAGCCCACTGCCCGCCTTGGCCAGAGAGTCGTAATCCATGGTGCATTCCATCATCATTTCCGCTGGCAAAACCGGCATTGATGAGCCACCGGGAATCACGCCCTTGAGCTTGTGGCCTTCGCGAATTCCGCCTGCCATTTCAAGAAGCTCTCCGAACGGTGTACCGAGCGGGACTTCGTAGTTACCCGGCTTGTTGACATGGCCGGACACAGAAAACACCTTCGGGCCGCCATTGTTTGGCTTGCCGATATTCAAAAACCACTCAGCACCATTGCGCATGATGTGCGGCACAGAAGCGAGTGTTTCGGTGTTATTGATGGTGCTGGGCCTGCCATACAGGCCAAAGTTGGCCGGGAAAGGTGGCTTGAAACGCGGCTGGCCCTTTTTGCCTTCCAGCGATTCCATCAGTGCGGTTTCCTCACCGCAGATGTAGGCGCCAGCGCCGAGCGCGCCGTAAATGTCCATGTCGATACCAGACCCCTGGATATCCTTACCAAGCAAACCAGCCTCGTAGGCCTCTGCCAGAGCCTCTTCAAAGTGCTCCCAGGGCTCGTGATGAAACTCGCCGCGAAGATAGTTGTAACCAACGCTGGCACCCATTGCGTAACCTGCAATGGCCATTCCTTCAATCACCGAATGAGGGTTAAACCTGAGAATGTCGCGGTCATGACAGGTTCCGGGCTCAGATTCATCAGAATTGCACAGGATGTAGTTTTGTCCCGGCGCTGTGCGCGGCATAAAACTCCACTTGAGGCCCGTGGGGAAACCTGCTCCACCCCTGCCACGCAATGATGATTCCTTGACTGTTTCAATGATGGATTCCTGGGATGTTTTTTCCTTCAGGATTTTTCGCCAGGCCTTGTAACCATCAATGGACTCGTAAGTCTCCAGAGACCATGGTTTTTCTGCATCCAGGGTGGTAAAGACAACATTGTGACTGGACATAATCTTTACTCCAACCCGTCCAGGATTTCATCGACTTTTCCGGTGTCGAGATTCTCATGGTAATGACCGTCAACCACCATCATCGGCGCGCCGCAGCAGGCCGCGAGGCACTCTTCTTCCCGCACCAGGGTGATGCGCCCGTCATCGGTGGTCTCGCCGTGTTTGATGCCCAGCTTGTTTTCGACATGGGCTGCCAGGTCTTCAGCGCCATTGAGCCAGCAGGAAATATTGGTGCAGATGTTGACCTTGTGGCGACCAACTGGCTCAAGGTGAAACATTGAGTAGAAAGTTGCCACCTCGTGCGCCCAAACCGCGGGCAGTCCGATGTATTCGGCCACTGCCTCAATGTGTGCCCGGTCCAGCCAGCCATCATTCTGATCCTGCGCTGCCATCAGCGCCTGGATGATGGCAGAACGCTTCCGGTCTTCAGGAAATTTTGCCAGCCAATGGTCGATCTGTTCGAGGGTTTCAGCACTCAACAGCTCATTAGCGGTATTCGTCGCATCGGCCATCAGCGGTCAACCTCCCCAAAGACCAGGTCAAGCGTCGCGATAATCGCGGGAACGTCGGCCAGCATGTGGCCACGAGCCAATTCATCCATTGCCGAAAGATGCGCGAATCCGGGTGCACGCAGATGGACACGAAATGGCTTGTTTGCACCATCAGAAACCAGGTAACAACCAAATTCGCCCTTGGGTGCTTCAACAGCAACATATGTTTCACCCTGTGGCACACAATAGCCTTCGGTGAACAGTTTGAAGTGATGAATCAGGGCTTCCATGTCATCCTTCATTTCTTCCCGGGTGGGAGGGTTTACCTTGAAATTCTTGAGCATCACAGGGCCTGGGTTTTCCCGCAGCCATTCGACACACTGCAGAACGATTTTTGCAGACTGCCTCATCTCTTCAACACGCACCAGGTAGCGATCGTAACAATCACCAGTCACTCCGACCGGAATATCAAAATCCACCTGGTCGTACATGGCATAGGGTTGTTTTTTGCGCAGGTCCCACTCAACGCCTGAACCACGCAGCATCACGCCGGTAAAGCCATGCTGCAGCGCCCTTTCAGGGGATACCACACCGATACCGACGGTCCGCTGCTTCCAGATTCGATTGTCCGTCAGCAGTGTTTCGTACTCATCAACCCTGGATGGGAAATCTTCGGCAAAAGCCTGGATAAAATCGAGCATGGATCCGCCACGCCACTCATTTTTTCGTTTGACATCCTTGGCCGATACCCCGGGTGCTTCCCGGTAAACGGGCATTTGCTCAGGCAGGTCACGGTAAACACCCCCAGGACGATAGTAGGTGGCATGCATGCGAGCGCCGGACACTGCCTCGTACATATCCATGCACATTTCGCGTTCACGAAACGCATACAAAAAGACCGTCATGGCGCCCAGATCCAGACCACATGTGCCGATCCAGAGCAGGTGATTCCTGATCCGCGTGATCTCGTCAAACATCGTTCGAATGTACTGAGCACGCAGAGGAGGCTCGATCCCCAGCAGTTTTTCGATGGCCATGACATAGGCGTGTTCATTGCACATCATGGATACGTAATCGAGGCGATCCATATAGCCAATCGACTGGTTAAATGGCTTGCTTTCGGCCAGTTTTTCGGTGGCGCGATGCAACAACCCGATATGTGGATCGGCGCGCATCACAGTTTCGCCATCCAGCTCAAGAATCAGGCGCAAGACGCCGTGTGCGGCCGGGTGCTGAGGGCCAAAATTCATGGTGTAATTCTGAATTTCAGCCATTGGCCTGTCCTTCGTCCTCAGCCTGCGCCTCGAGGTCAATTTCATCCATTTTGTATCGCGAATCATTACGCAGCACACGTGGAACCAATACTCGTGGCTCAATTTCAACTGGTTCGTAAACAACGCGTTTCTTCAGCGCGTCATAACGCACGGCCACATTGCCAATCAGCGGGAAATCCTTGCGGAACGGATGTCCGGTGAAGCCGTAATCGGTAAGTATGCGACGCAGGTCAGGATGCCCTTCAAAGACGATGCCAAACAGGTCAAACGCCTCGCGTTCGTACCAGTCCGCACATGTCCAGACTTCCACGAGCGACTGCAGCACGGGCATGCCATCATCCCGCGCAAAAGTCCGAAGGCGTAACCTCTGGTTGTTTCGAATTGAAATCAGGTGAACGACAGCGGCGAATCGCTGTTCTACCAGTTCGGCTTCCGGCCTTGAGGCCCAGTCAAATCGTCCTGGCCCGAGGCCTTCCACCCCGCGACTGAATCCCTCACGGGTGGCGTCCTCGGTTTCCCATTCATCTGAGCCGAAACCCAGGTAATCAACACCACAAAGATCCGTGAGTTGTTCGTAGGAAAATTCTTCCTTGTCACGCAGCGCCCGACACACTTCAATCCAATGAGCCTGGTCGACATCAAGGCTCACGGTGCCGTCGTCCACACCAGTGACCTCAACCCAATCGCCAAAATGCTCTTCAAACATTTCAACGGTTTCTCGGGGGGGTGAATTGGAGATGCTAGTCACTACTGTCTCACCGGGCGATTGTATTGGTCCGCCTGACCTTGGCCTGCAGCTGAAGAATGCCGTAAAGCAGGGCTTCAGCAGTAGGGGGGCATCCCGGAACATATACATCGACAGGAACAATACGGTCGCAGCCGCGAGTCACTGAATAGGAATAGTGGTAATAGCCACCGCCATTGGCGCATGATCCCATGGAAATAACCCACTTCGGGTCAGGCATCTGGTCGTATACCTTTCGCAGTGCCGGAGCCATCTTGTTACACAAAGTACCGGCAACGATCATGACGTCTGACTGCCGAGGGCTGGGCCTGAGAATCACGCCGAACCGGTCGAGATCGTAACGGGCCGCACCTGCATGCATCATCTCTACAGCACAGCAGGCAAGACCGAAAGTCACAGGCCACATGGAACCCGTCCTGGCCCAGTTGACCAGTGCATCGAGGGTTGTCGTGGCGACACCACGATTGACAAGGGGGTTCTCATCAGCATTTGGCCTCAGGATGTCATCAACGACCCCCAGTTCTGTTACTCCCATTCGAGTGCTCCCTTCTTCCAGACGAAGAAGAATCCAATGACCAGCTCCAACACAAAAATCGACATGGCCAACAGCCCGTAAACGCCAAGTGAATCCAGAGCCAGGGCCCATGGAATAAAAAATGCAATTTCGAGATCAAAAATGATGAAAAGTATCGCCACAAGATAGTAACGAACATCAAACTTGGACCGGGTGTCTTCGAATGCTTCAAAGCCACATTCGTATGGGGACAGCTTTTCGCTGTCCGGCCTGCTTGGCCCAAGCAGGCTGCCAAGACCAAGTAGTACGAGACCCAGGAGTATCGAAACTCCAAGGAAGACCATTATTGGAAAATACTCTGCGAGCATAAAATCGTCTTCGGGCGGGTTGATGAACCCCGCTAATTTACATCACCGTTTTAGTATTTTGGTGCCCAAGGCCGGACTCGAACCGGCACGGCTTTCGCCACTACCCCCTCAAGATAGCGTGTCTACCAATTCCACCACTTGGGCTGCTCAATTGATCAGAATCTGCCAGGCCCTAATCAGGGCTAGCCTTCGTCGACAGAACCAGCTGACTCCGCGCTGTCGTCAAGAAATTCGTCGCTCACTTCCGACCCTTCGATGGCCCCGGCATCTTCCGGCACCTCGAACGCAGGAACGTCACCATCAACCTGATCATCATTGATCTCGATTGCAGGCAGGTCGCTGTCACCTGCTTCATCAGAACTGACCGAAAGACTGGTTTCAGGAGGTATGTCACTGATTTCCTCTGCCGCAACAGGAGCGTCGCCGACCACACCCAGATCGGTGTCCTGAGGAGCACCTACCGTCCGTGAGACAACCACTGCCATCGTGAGGCTGATGGCACAAAACAGTCCCGCCAGAACCCAGGTTGCCTTGGTAAGAAAATTACCTGCACCCCTGGACCCGAAAACAGTTGCCGAGGCACCTGCACCAAAAGAAGCGCCGGCAGTGGCGCCCTGTCCCTTCTGAATCAGCACAAATGCCACCAGGGCAATGGCCACAAGAACATGGAAAATATTCAAAATCTGCATACTTAATCTCTCACAGCCAGCGAGGGTCGATTACCGTCAATATTCCTGGCGGACTCGTTTCCGCTTGAACATATCAGGCAGCCGCGTCGCGGATGGCAAGGAAGGAATCTGCATCAAGAGATGCGCCTCCAACCAGTCCCCCGTCGATATCCTCGCGGGCAAATAATTCGGCGGCATTGGATTCATTCACGCTGCCGCCGTACAAAATACGTAGTTGACCGGTAATTGTACCATCCTGAGCCGCTAATTTGTCACGTATAAATGCGTGCACGGCCTGTGCCTGCTCCGGAGAGGCAGTCTTGCCGGTTCCGATGGCCCAGACTGGTTCATACGCAAGGACGGCCCTGGCAAAACCCTCAATGCCGGATTGCTGCAAAACGGCGTCAATCTGGCGTGAAACCACAGCTTCGGTTTCTCCGGCTTCTCGCTCCTCGAGAGTTTCTCCTACACACAGCACAGGCTCCAGGCCCGCTGACAGGGCAGTGGCAAAACGTTCTGCAACATCTGCGTCGCTCTCGCCATAGATGGCGCGGCGTTCAGAGTGGCCGACAAGGACATAGCGGCAACCAAAATCCAGAAGCATCGATGCGGATACTTCACCGGTATGGGCTCCCTTCGGATGAGGGTTCAATGTCTGCCCACCCCACGACACCGGACTATCCCCTGCAATCTCCTGAACCATTTGCAGATAGGGAAAGGGCGGAAAAATGGCCAGGTCAACATCTGGTCCGGCACTCGCGCCAGCAGTTATTGATCCAAGCAAATCAGCGACCATGGCCCTTGAGCCATGCATTTTCCAGTTTCCGGCAACGAGAATCTTGCGCATGTTGTGTTCCTATGGATTAGAAAGCAGAAATAATTCTTAGATGTTGCCCTGATCCGGAACTGAAACAGGACGAAACACTCATCGAGGCCTGATCAACCTTTGGTGGTTGCTGCCTTCTGGCAACCACTTCCACGCTCCTCACATGGCGCATGGGCGAGGTAGGATAACCATGCGATGACCCGGCCGCAACCACGTCACTATTGCAATCATTCTTCCAACCTGCTGAAGAACCCGATCTCTCTGGCTGTCTGTTCGCCGATCGTGCAACGCTTCAGAGATCGCGGCATGACAGATTCATAGGACGACAACGCAATCCGTCCTCCCATGATTTCGCAGCGAGTCTGCGGAAAAAGTGGTTTCTGGTTCGGATCGGCATACCCATGAGGATAAAGCGGTTCGCTGTTGCCAATGGCGTATTTGTCACTGGCCCCGAAAACGTGCAGTAATTCGTGTGCAATCACAACCTGGTTGCGGCTGTTCATTCCGTCATTGGCATAAATATTTACAAGCCCGAACATACCTTTTCGCAATCCAACTGAAATGTGTTTTTCTGACGTGCTTTCAGAACCGTGATACAGCGCAAAAACCTGGATATCGGGTTTAATCAGTCCATCCTTACGATCCATGTTCCAGGCATACCAGCGCATCTTCAGACTCCACCACGCAACCTCGTGTGGGGCATTTCGGTATGGCAGGTCCGGGGGAAGATCTGTGCTGACGGGCGCCACCTGGATTCTGATCACAGGCGTCAGCCCAATTCCAAAACGATCGGCCTGTTGTTGGAAAAACTCGTCAATCTCCCGGTAGGACTCTTCACTGACGTCACGAACAAACTTAAGGGAGTCTTCGCTGGGGTCAGCGGCGATAGGGTAAAACGTGACCCACACCGGGCGCTCCCAATTGGCCAGCCTTCTTTCCGTAAGCCAGGTGCCGGCAGCAACAATGATCAGCACTGTAAGCAAAGCTACAATGCGGAACATTTTGAATAACGTCACTGGCCGGCAACCATCATCCGGTCAATGAGTATGGAGCCAGTGCGGATATTACCGCGCAGGTCGATGTCAGCGCCCGCCAGGCGAATCCCTGCAAACATATCCCTCAGGTTGGAAGCGATGGTCACCTCTTCCACCGGATAAACCAGTTCCCCGTTTTCAATCACGAACCCTGCCGCACCCCTTGAATAATCTCCTGTTACCATGCTGACGCCCTGACCCATCACTTCGGTGACCAGCAACCCATGATCAATACTTTTGATTGGACTGTCTGAACCCTCCCCGCCCGGCTCGAGCGTCACATTCCGCATCCCCCCGGCATTGGCCGTGGTTTCCAAACCAAGACGCCTTGCAGAATAAGTCGACAAGACGTAACCGGTGAGCACACCAGCATCAACAAGGTTTCGATCCCGCGTGGCCACACCATCGCTATCAAAACTTGCACTTCCCTGCCCGCGTATCAGGTGTGGCCTTTCAGTAATCAAAAGCCACTCAGGAAAGAGCTGTTGACCTGCCGAATCCTTCAGAAATGAGGCGTTTCGATACAGCGCCGAACCCGAAACGGCACCAATCAAATGACCGATCACTCCGCGTGCCACTTCCGGCGTCATCAGCACTGGCATTTCTGCCGTGTCAATCTTGCGCGCTCCCAAACGCCGGATGGTCCGGTGCGCTGCTTCTGCCCCGGTTTTTTCTGCATCCTCCAGGTCTTCCAGCCTTCTTGCTGAATCCCAGCTGTAGTCACGCTGCATATTCTCACCGGCACCTGCGATCAGAACACAGTTCTGGCTGTAACGTGTTCCACTGTTTCGACCGATAAAACCATGCGAATTACCGTAAACAGAGATACCGAACCCGGCTTCGACACTGGCGCCTTCAGAGTTGGTAATGCGTTGGTCACTGCGACCAGCTGCTTCAATCTCCAGGGCACGGTTGATTGCTGCCTCTGCATCAAGGACAGACGGATGCCACAGGTCAAGATCCGGAAATTCGCTTGCCAGCTGATCGGCTTCAGCCAGTCCGTTGCTACTGTCTTCCTGGGTAAAACTGGCGATGTCGATGGCTCGCTCGACGCATTCCCGGATTGAACCTTCGCTCAGGTCGGCGCAGCTTGCATGACCTTTACTCCGTCCCTTGTAAACCGTCAGGCCAATGCCGCTGTCTCGGGTGTGTTCAAGAATATCGACTTCACCCATCCGCACAGTTACAGCCAGCCCCTGGCTGGAATGGGCCGACACTTCTGCTTGTGTACCGCCCTTTCTGGCTGCCTGTTGAAGGATATCGCGCGCTACATTTTCAAGACGATCCAGCTCCATGTCGCGATCAAAAGTATTACTACTTGAAATGTCTGTATCGGTCATTCGGGAATTCTTCCAGTGGGTATCGAGGGATTACTCTGGTGACTAGCCCTGTGTGCCGCCAACGGTTAACGCGTCGATTTTCAGTGTGGGCTGCCCCACGCCAACAGGTACGCTTTGCCCTTCCTTGCCACAAACGCCGATACCCGCATCCAGTTTCAGGTCATTGCCAACCATGGAAACGCGGTTCATCACATCAGGACCATTACCGATCAGGGTCGCTCCACGCACGGGCCTGGTGACTTTGCCACCTTCAATCAGGTATGCCTCGCTTGCAGAAAACACGAACCGACCGGAAGTGATATCTACCTGGCCTCCGGCAAAATTGACCGCATATAGCCCTTTGTCGACAGACTGGATAATTTCACCCGGGTCATGTTCACCCGGCAGCATGAAGGTGTTGGTCATTCGCGGCATCGGCAGATGAGCGAAAGATTCCCGCCTGCCATTGCCAGTTGGAGCCATACCCATCAGGCGGGCATTGAGCTTATCCTGCATGTACGTGGCCAGGCGTCCTTTCTCAATCAGCACTGTTGGTTCCGTCGGTGTGCCTTCATCATCTATCGTCAGAGAGCCGCGTCGCTGATTCATCGTGCCATCATCGACAACAGTCACGCAGGGTGAGGCAACAACCTCGCCAATTCGACCACTGTAAGCAGAGACGCCTTTTCTGTTGAAATCACCTTCCAGGCCATGCCCTACTGCCTCGTGCAACAGAACCCCTGGCCAGCCCGGGCCGAGTACCACAGTCATGGTACCTGCCGGTGCAGACTCGGCTTCAAGATTAACCAGGGCCTGCCGAACCGCTTCTGCCGCTATTCCCTGCCACCGTTCACGTTCGGTTAGTTCAGTGTAGGTAAAACGCCCGCCGCCACCATCACTGCCTTGTTCGCGCCGGCCTTTCTGTTCTGCAATCACCGATACATTCAATCGAACCAGGGGCCTGACATCGGCAGCCAGCGTGCCGTCAGTTGCTGCCACAAGGATGGTTTCGAAAGTAGCGGCCATGCTGACCACGACTTCCTTCACTCGCGGATCCAGGGAACGGGCATAGGTATCAATCTGGCGAAGCAGATCAACTTTCTCAGAAGCCTCAAGGACATTCATTGGATCGTCAGGAAGGTACAGTGGTTTTGGTTCCTGCCTGGACCAGGCTTTTACGCGACCCTGTGAACCGTCGCGTGCAATGGCCCGGGCTGCGCCCGATGCATGAAGCAGCGAGGGCAGAATAATTTCATCGGTATAGGCAAGACCGGTTTTCTCACCACTCATTGCACGAATGCCTACGCCCTGTTCCTGTGAGTGAGTACCGGTGCGAACCAGTCCATCTTCCAGAACCCATGACTCGTGTCTTAACGTCTGGAAATACAAATCACCGGCATCGACCGCCGGACCCATCAGGTGCGATAACACGCTCTCCAGGTCAGAGTGCGTCAGCCCTCCTGGTGATAGTAACTGCTGTTCGGCGCGCTCAAGTGCCTTGCTCATGACCGTCTCAGCCCTGTGTTTTTGTTTATATGCATAACGATGAATATCAGTGCGATGGATTGACTTTGCAATGGCCCCTCTGAACGGAAAACATATTCAGCCGTCGGACGCAGATTTCAGCACCGGTTCGATCTCGGGTTTATCCCAGGCGCCCTTCAGCGTGTACTGAACCTGGGATGCTTCTCCCAGTTGTTGATGCAACAGGCCCTGCAGTGCCAGTCCAGCGGCTGCCCCACCCGGACCACCGGCGATTGCACCAATGACTGGCAACGTATTGCCCAGGCCAGGCCGAACGGTAATCAGTTGATCAAACTCCTGGTCAACCAGGTTAGTCGTTCCGCTAAAACTGATTTGGGCCGCAGAACTCTTGAGCGTGACATCATCAGTGCGTGCCGAACCATTGAGCATTTCGAAAGAGCCGATGGCTTCATCGAATGCGAAACCCGAATCAAAAACGTCACGAAAATCAAGCGCCAGCCTTCTTGGCAATGCCTGGATACTGAGCAGCCCCAGCAACCTGCCTGTTCCCGGACTGGCATCCTTGATAACACCACTATTGACGTTGAAATTAACATCGCCGTTCAATCTCGCCAGCTTGAACTGTCCAGGGGAGCCATCCCACCAGACGTCAAACTCAACCATCGTCTGGCCGCCCTCGACAGGAGAGGCAATATCAAGCTGTCGCAGGAAATTGCCCAGGCTTTCGGACGTCATTCTTATTTCGAAGCTGGAACGATGGGATCCGTTCTCCAATGCCCATCTGCCGCTGGCGCGAACATTCATATCCGGGGATTCGGATTCCACTTTTTCAAATCGAAACCCTTCAGCGGTCGGAAATGCCTCGATGCGGGTCTCACCCAGTTCGACGCCTGAGTAACGAAGTGACCGGGCATAGAGGTGGAGCGTGGGCAGGCTAGCCGGGTCAACATCCATTTGCATGCCAGCTTTCAAAGGCTCATCCAGAACCAGGCGCTCAAATTCGGCGATCAGGCTCTGGTTGCCTCCGTCCATTCCAACGAACACGATATTCCCGTCGATTGTTTCTCCGTCAAAATCAACTGCAAAGCTGTCCTGCTCCACAGAATACTCCATGCTCACGTCATCAAACTGGCGGTCGACAAACAAAATGCTGTCCGCAGTCATGCTGCCGGATTCCAATCGCAGTCCACCCAGGGTTTTGCCTTCGCGTGCCTGCTCAATCACCAGGTCAACCCAATCATCGAGGTTCAGGGCGGGGGTATGCCCGGCAAGCCTGAGTAAGCCCGTTGAGGGCATCTCTGGATCACCCTGGCCAACTGCAACTGTACCTTTGGTCAATGATGACCAGTTTTCGTCCATCACCATGAGCGCATTGAATCGCCCATCGAGCCTGATCTCAGCCACCGGAGAATCACTTTCCAACGGGATTCGCAATTCAAAAGGCCAGGCTTCATCAGCTGGCTTTCGAAGCGGTTCGGGAAAGCCCAGCTCGATTCCCCGGAGTTCGGAAACCAGGTTTATTTCGGTTTGCTGATCACTTCCGGCCCGAAACTCAGCTTCCCACAGGCTGCTGCCCTGAATTCGAGACAAAGGAGTCCAGGTTTCAAAAATTCGTGAAGGAATCAGATCGCGGGCATCGAACATACCGACCAGCCGTGCACTGAAACCGTTGTTATTCTCCGATTGTGTGGCGTTGAAATCTGTCACTCCCGGACCAGGTGTACCGCCAGCCCGAACTTCCAGTGCACCGGACTTACCCTTGTACTCAGCATCGATGTATTCACCGTGAAAACCGAGTTGGTGATAGTTGACCAAGCCTTCAATGTTATCCAGTGAAAAATCCAGTTGCGATGCTGTAAAACGATTTCCCTTAAGTTCGAGAAGACCATCCAGGTCGATACCAGTTGAACCCTCGCTCAATGGCACCCGGAGCCTGCCTGACGTGCTGGCCGGGCCTTCAAATTCATATTCCTGCAAATCAGCGTTCACTTTTTCGCGAACCGGTGTTTCCTCAAGAAAGGCAAGAATTTCCGGCAACTGGCTTTGTGACTGGTATTCAACCTGCAGTTCCGGAGTCCTGAAATCGCTGATTGTGGCGCGAATGGAATCCGCTTCAACGCCACCAATGTTCCCCACCCGGCCGGAAACATCCATTCCGCTATTAACAAAACGCGCAGTGGCATCGACTTCCCGCGCCATTGGCCAGCCCTCGAAATAGTCGACTTGGGCGTCCCTGATCTCGACAATGGTCTCAAAACGACCGGCACCATTGTCAAACGGCCAGTCATCCATATCGCCATAAATCTGAAGCAGGCCGCTCTCCAGCTGGCCCTCCAGGAGCCCGGATTTCAACCAGTCGGTGACCTGGGGCTTCATCAGGTCGCGAGGCCAGTAATCCCCAACCTGGCTGACATCCAGACGATCAACCCGTACAACAACATCAACCGCAGGTTTACCCGTATTTCCACGAAACCTGAGTTCACCATGAGCCGATACGAATTCGTTTTCTATTGCACATTCGCCAAGTTCGACCTGGTATTGGCCTTTTTCACCTGGCACCCAAGAAAAATCCACCCTGCAGACTGGCATATCAACCGTCACTGGCGCATCAAACATCCTGGGCCATTCAACCACCACACCTTTGCCGTTGAGCACCAGGCTGCCGGTCCCTGGTCCGAATTCCAGTCGGCCATCGACATTTGCTATATCGGGCCACTGGCCCCAGTCGCTCACGCTTGCTCTTCTGAAGGTGCCCGTGGCGCTGCCCAGTTTCATTTTCTCATTCAGGATCATCTCGAAATCCTGAACCACGCCACCACCGCTTGCCGGGATGAAATGTGGCCACTCTTTTCCTGCGATACGCACTGCCTCCACGGCTATATCAGCTGGAAAACTCACCGGAACCGCATCGGCGCTCACCCACAGTCCCGCACCGCGTGCCAGATGCCTTCCGATGGCAACTGAATTAAGCCTGACATCTGTTTTTCCAGCGTCCAGCACGAATTCGTTAATATCGATTCGCCATTCATCCGAATCGGCAAATTCCGCGATGAAACGGGTGTTCAGCCTTTCAACCGTGCGGTCGAGAGTGTCGTTAACGACCCTTGCTCCACGAAGATCCAGAACACCTCGAATCCTGTGATTGTGACCCGTCCCCCAGCTTCCCCACATTTGAGTCATCAAACGACCTTGTTGAGGAAAAAATTCATTCGGTGGCAGTTGATCGCGAAGCTGACCCAGCATGAGTTCCTGGGTGCTGAGCTGCCATTCGGCTGAGACAGGCCTGTCTTCGTCATCCATCAGCATTCTGGCTGTTGCTTCGAATTCACCGTAGATTTCATCGCTGTTGTTGCTTGCAAATTGCGAACTGATCTGGACTGACAACTCGTCGCCCCGAATCTGGAGACGGCCATTCAGCGCCTGCAGATTCAGGTCGATCTGAAGAATTTCATCGATAAATTTAAAACTGGAGTCTTCCAGGATGACTTCACTGATGCTTGCAAGCTGCTTAAGCCCGGACTCCTTCCCGGCACGCGCGTCCGGTTCTTTATTGTCACCACCCCCCACGCCCAGGCCATAAAATTCAAAACTGCCGTCCTGGAGACGGACCAGGTGAAAATTCGCCCCGGCAACGCGGAAGTTGTACAGCGCACGTGAGGGAATCAGGGCGTTGAAGGGCTTGATGTCAATCACTGCCTCTTCGATCACTGCAATTTCTTCAGCGCCATCGGCACCCTGCAATGCCAGCCCCCTGAGTGTGAGCTGAGGACCAAAAGCTTTCCAATCACCACTGATGCTCTCAATTTCAACCGGTTGCCCAAGTTCGCCGGACAACCACGTCTCAAGTCGTTCCTGGTATTGAGATGTATAGGGAAGAAAAAGTTTGCCCAGACCAACAATCACGGCACACAGGATGATCACGATGGACAACGAAGTCCAAAGCAACGTTTTCGCCCGGCGCAGGAATGTAATCGGAGCAGTCACTACTGATTAAACCAGCACAACGTCAAATTGCTCGCGTGAATATTGATCTTCCCGCTGAAAACGAATGCTTTTTCCGACAAGTTCTTCCATCTCGGCGACTGTTGAGGACTGTTCGTCCAGGATCTTGTCCACAACCAGGGGCGCAGCCAGAACCAGCAGGGAAGTTGACTCAAACTGGCGACATGAGCGCATGATTTCACGGAAAATTTCAAGACATACAGTTTCAATACTTTTGAGGTGTCCCCTGCCTTCACATACAGGACAGGGATCGCACAAGCGGTTGGCAAGGCTCTCGGTTGTGCGTTTGCGTGTCATCTGAACCAGGCCGAGCTCGCCAATTTCACTGACCGAGGTTCTTGCATGGTCTTTTTCAAGGGCACGTTCAAGCGCACGCACAACCTGTCGGCGATGCTCCTCTTGTTGCATATCGATAAAATCGATGATGATGATTCCACCGAGATTTCTGACCCGGAGTTGCCTTGCAATCGCCTGCGCCGCCTCCAGGTTGGTTTTATAAACAGTCTCGGAAAGGTTTCTGGCGCCTACAAAAGCTCCGGTGTTGACGTCAATGGTTGTCATGGCTTCAGTCTGGTCGAACACCAGGTAGCCGCCGGATTTTAAAGGCGCATTGCGTTGTAAAGCCCGCTCGATTTCATCCTCGACCCCAAACAGATCGAAGATTGGCCGATCGGAACTGTATTCCTCGATTCGATCGAGCCAACCCGGTACAAACGACCTGGCAAAATCCCTGGCACTGCGAGTCACGTCAGGACAGTCAATTCTGACCCGTTCTATCGACTCGTGCATTAAATCCCGCAACGCCCTGAGTGGCAGAGACAGGTCTTCAAAGACCAGCGACTGAGGACCAGGCTGACGACTCTTCTCAGCAACGGACTGCCAGAGCTTACTCAGGTAAAGCATGTCGGCCTCCAGGGCCTCCACTTCAACGCCTTCGGCATTGGTCCTGACAATAAACCCATGCTGATCATCTTCATGCCTCAGACCCCTGACCAGCTCCGTTAACCGCTCCCTTTCTTCCTCATCCTCGATTTTTGAGGACATGGCAATAACATCACAGTCAGGAAGCAGCACCAGGTAACGAGAAGGCAGGCTGATGTTGGTACTCAGCCTTGCGCCTTTGTCACCAAGCGGATCCTTGATGACCTGGACTATCACTTCTTCGCCCTGGCGAATCAGGTTTGATATCAAAGGCGCAGACGAGGGTTCATCATTTGAATCTTCGGGATCCTGGCGCACCATGTCACCAACATGCAAAAATGCAGTGCGTTCCAGCCCAATATCGACAAACGCAGCCTGCAACCCTGGCAGGACCCTTGATACCTGGCCCTTGTAAATATTTCCGAGGTAACCGTTGAGCCCGGCGCGCTCAAGCCAGATGTCATTCAACATCCCGCCTTCGACCAGGGCCACCCGCGCCTCTGTGGGCGTAACATTGATCAATATCTCTTCACTCAAGAGCTATACACCCGGCGTTTGAACAAAGTGCTCAAGGATATCATTGGAGCGGTTTTTAAGAATTTAATTCAACAGCGTGCGCGTCTTGTGCGCAGGCTCAGGAATTTGTGGCAGGCGCAAACCTGCATTTCCAAGCAAAATTGCAGTTTCGAACAGGGGCAAACCCATGATGGAGGAATAACTTCCGTTCACTCTTCGAATCTGTGCGCCTGCCCAGCCCTGGATGCCATAGGCACCAGCCTTGTCCATCGGCTCACCGGTTTCAATGTAGGCCCTGATCCATTCATCGCCCATTTCAGCAAATTCAACATCGCTGACTTTAAGGCAGGATTCAACACGGCCGCGATCATTCATAACTGAAACGGCTGTAAAAACCTGGTGCGTTGCGCCTGAAAGGATGCTCAACATATCAAATGCCTCGTCCTGGTCAACAGGCTTTCCCAGCATCCTGTCTCCAACCACCACAGAGGTGTCCGCGGCCAGAACAATTTCCCCCTCGTGACGATGACCACTTCCGGCAATCACTTTTTCGCGGGCAATCCTCAGCGTATAAGGTTCGGCCGCTTCCCCGGGCAAAGGCGATTCATCTATATCCGCAGGTTGTACACGGTAAGAAACACCAATCTGGTCCAGCAAATCCCTTCGGCGTGGTGACGCCGAAGCAAGCAGGATGGCTCGATTTGAATTCATTATCTCAATCCCGATGATAGGGGTGATTCTGCGTGACAGTCCACGCCCGGTAGAGTTGTTCAACCATCATCACCCTCGCCAGGGCGTGCGGATATGTCGCGCGACCCAGAGCCCAGCTGAGGTCCGCGCGTGATTTGCACTCCTGGGACAGCCCGTCAGGGCCTCCGACCAGGAACGCAACATCCCTGCCTTCCTGCATCCAGGACTCGAAACGAGCGGAAAATTCACGGGTTGTCCATTGCTTGCCACGCTCATCAAGTGCAACCACCAATGCACCGGTGGGAACCGCTGCAAGCAAATCCTGGCCTTCCGCATTCCTGGCTGCAACCACATCAGCATTTTTTGCTCTTTTCGGCAATCGAATCTGCTTGAGTTCCAGTTTCAGGGAGGGCGGAAACCGCCGTGAATATTCGCCCCAGGCCTGTTCGGCCCAGGCCGGCATTCGCTGGCCAACGGCGGCAACTAGGAGACGCACCTGGCCGTCAGGACCTCAGGTTGCGGACGCGCTGTTTCGGTGTGTTTCAGTAACTTCCCAGAGCTTTTCGATGTTATAAAAAGCACGGGTTTGTGGCAGCATGATGTGAACGATCACGTCGTTGAGATCGACCAGGACCCACTCACCAGGATTATAGCCTTCAATTCCCAATGGCTGGCAACCCTGCTCCTTTGCACGGGTGACGACCTTGTCGGCAATTGACTTGACATGGCGGTTGGAATTTCCGGAAGCCACAACGAAAGCATCGGTCAGTGGACTCTGACCGCTTACGTCGATGATGTTGATGTCGATGGCCTTAAGATCCTCGAGCGAGGAAATGACCAGATCCCGGAGTTCTTTAGCTGTCAGGACAGCTGACGATTCAGAATTGCTCAATAGACAGGTACTTCCGTTGTGTGCCAGGTTCTGAGTTTATCGCTTGCGCCGCGGTGTCGCAAAGAATCCTGGCTCCGGTTAACGCACAGAATCATATAAATCATGCTGGTAGATATAGTCGATGACGGGCTCAGGAAGCAGGAAACGGGGTGACCGGCCGGTTTTTAAAAGGTCACGTATACCGGTAGAAGAAATTTCCAGCTGAGTCACTTCCAGCGGAAAGACTTTGCCTGCGGGTGATGCTGTCAGCAGGTCACTTTCATCCACCAGTCTTGGTTGTAATTCTTCAAAAAGGGATCCGGAATAATTGTGGCCTGAACCAGGCCTGCGCATCACGACCAGGTGTGCCAGTTCAAACAATGCCCGCCATTCATGCCAGCTGTCGAGCTTATTCACTGCGTCCTGCCCGACCATCAGCACCAACGGTGTATCGCCAACCTCGTTGCGGATCTCGGCAAGCGTATCGACCATGTATGAATTACCACTTCGTCGAACCTCCCGATCGTCCACTTCCACCCCATCGTAGTTGGCAGTAGCAAGAGCAAGCATGGCCAGTCGATGCCCGGCGCTGGCAAATGTCACGTCGCGGTGTGGCGGTGACCCGGCAGGCAGCAGACGAAATTGTTTCAGGGGGAGTTTTTCTGACGCTTCAGTTGCTGCCCTGAGGTGCCCGAAATGCACCGGATCGAAGGTGCCCCCGAATATCCCTATTGCCCCGGAATCAGACATCACAGTCAGAACTGTAACGATACTTCACGCGGTCGACACAAGTACAACAACAGGGCATCCATTGTACGCCAGGGATTACCAGGCGCCTGTCCCTTGCCCTGCATATCGATGGTTGCAAGGCATCGGAATATCTTTCCCAGGTGTTCAATGCTCAAACGCTGGGCCGCCATCTTCATCGGCCCCTGGCGCATCGGCCAGACTCTGGCCCTGGAAAAATAGGTTCTTTCGTCACCCCCCCGTTGTCGAACCTCAAGCAGCCCCCCCGCCAGTGAGAGCTCGTTATAAAGGGCAGCAGTCACTGGCTGTATCGCAACATCATTGCGTTGCAGACCAGCAGAAACCCGAAGGCATTCTGCGGTTTCTCCCCGCAAAGCACACTCTGCCAATCGAAAACCATCGAAACGTGAACTGTTTACCACGGCTTCCTCAATGTCTGCCGCACTCAATTGCTGGCCACCGCGCAGCATGGCCAGCTTGTCGATTTCCTGCTTCGCAGCGAGCAAATTGCCTTCGACCAGCTCCGCCAGCATCGCGACTGCGTCGCGATCCGCATTCAATCCCGCTGCAACCATTCGCTGGGAAATCCAGCCCGGCAGCTCGCTTGGCTTAAGCGGCCAGATTTCAACAACCACACCTGCACGATCCAGATTCTGAGCCCACTTTGATTTCCTGGAGGCTGCTTCCCAGCTGCCAAATGACAGGACCAGGACCACATCGGGGTCCGGGTTTTTCGCCCACTCTGACAGCACCTTCGATCCGGCCATGCCGGGCTTTCCACTGGCAAGACGAAGATCAATGACTTTCTGCTGGGCAAAGAGCGAAGGAGCAGCTGATTCGCGGAGTTCGTTGTCCCAGTCAAAACGTGACTCGGCCACAATCAGTTCGCGTTCGAGAAACCCTTTATTTTTAGCCGCATCAATGATGCTTTCGCGCGCCTCCTGCACAAGCAAGGGCTCTGCGCCTGCTACAAGATAGACAGGTGCAATTGATTGCGCCAGGCTTTGTTGCAGCTGGGGAAGCTTGATCGGCAATTTAGTTTCCTGAGCCTTCCAGTCGCTGCAGGATCAACCTCGCCATCAGGTTGGCAAGGTCTTTTTGCAGGTACTCCTGTTCACGTGAGGCACCGAGAATTTCCTGTTCATCAAAGGAGATTTCCCTGGTTTGCCTGAGCGTCTGACGGGGAAGCAGTTCCGCACCACCGGCATCCAGCAAACGAAATTCAACCGTATGACTGACCCGGTACTCACGTACGCGGGCGTTGTCGCCAATGGTCAAAACATCGGTGACGACCCGGTTAACGGGCACCTCCAGAATTGCCGTCGCCTGATCAGCACCGACAAGCTGGACCCCACTCTGGGTCAGCAACACTTCAAGACGACGGGCAAGATCACTGTATTCGTTATCAATCACCAGGTTGGTACTGGCCATTTCAGATGGCAAATCAGCTGAGCTGCGCAACTGGAAACCGCAGGCTGACAACATCAGTGCGGTGACAACAAGTAGCAAAACTGAACGGCAGTCAGCCAGGCGTGTTGAATTTGAGATCATTTCCAATATCAGCCCACCACAATATTGACCAGGCGATCGGGTACGTGAATTACTTTGCGGACTTCCTTACCTTCAACGTGGCGCTGGACGTTCTCTAATGCAAGCGCCTGGTCAACCGCCTCATCGCGACTTGCTCCTGGTTCAATCTCCAGGCGTGCCCTGAGTTTACCGTTAATCTGAATGACCAGCGTGACCTGCTGCCTGACCCGCGCAGATTCATCAACCGCTGGCCAGCCTGCCTCGAATACCTCATTACTGCGACCAAGAGCGGCCCATAGCGACTCGCTGATATGCGGAGTCATTGGCCAGATCATCCGAACCACTGCCAGCCAGGCTTCATGTCGAACCGCCTGTCCCTGGGGACTCTCATCGCTGAATTTTGCGAGGTGATTGCTGAGCTCCATGATGGCCGCCACCGCTGTGTTAAACATGAAGCGACGTTCAATGTCATCACTGACCTTGGCTATCGCATCGTGTAACAGGCGACGCATTTCCCGTTGTGAGTCATTCAGGGATTCCACATCCAGGTCGGTGTTTTCCACCGAGGAAACATGCTCCTGAACCATGTGCCAGATTCTTTTCAAAAAACGGTGCGCGCCTTCCACGCCAGCTTCAGACCACTCCAGAGACTGGTCTGGCGGCGAGTCTGAAACAGAAAACAGGCGCATCGTGTCGGCGCCGTATCGATCAATCAGTCCCTTGGGGTCAACACCGTTGTTCTTCGATTTAGAAACTTTCTCAACGGCACCAATTGTCACCGGCTGCCCGTCAGAGATAAGCATGGCGCCCGTTACTCTGCCTTTTTCGTCGCGTTCGATATCCACATCACTGGGGTTAAACCAGTCCCGCTGGCCATCTGATTGTTCACGATAATAGGTTTCTGCAACCACCATCCCCTGGCAAAGCAATCGCGTCGCGGGCTCATCGGATGACACCATGCCGGCGTCACGCAAGAGCTTGTGATAAAAGCGGAAGTACATCAGGTGCAGGATTGCATGTTCGATGCCACCGATATACTGGTTGACGGGCAACCAATCCTCGGCCCGTTCATCAATCATGGCCTCGGCACCCGGGCTGCAATAGCGCGCGTAGTACCAGGAAGATTCCATGAACGTGTCGAATGTGTCGGTTTCGCGCTCGGCCGGTCCACCACATTCCGGGCACTGGGTCTTACGCCACTCCGGATCAGCTTTTATCGGCGACTGGACCCCCATGAAAGTGACATCTTCAGGTAACACCACGGGCAGGTCTTCATCCGGCACTGGCAGGGCACCACATGAATCGCAATAAACGACAGGAATGGGACAGCCCCAGTAGCGCTGACGGCTTACACCCCAGTCCCTCAGCCGGTAATTGACTTTACGTTCACCAATCCCCTCATTTTCCAGCCACTCGATCGCTTTTTGCTTTGCTTCCGGAATCTGCAAACCGTTCAGCCAGTCACTGTTGATCTTGGCCCCTTCATCAGTAAACGCACCATCCTCCCAGTCATCCGGAGGCTGAACGGTTCGAATGATCGGCAGGTCATGGGCTTTGGCAAAATCCCAGTCGCGTTCGTCTTCTCCGGGCACTGCCATGATCGCTCCGGTGCCATATCCCATCAGCACATAGTCGGCAATATAAAGGGGTACGGGTTTCCTGCTGAATGGATTGAGCAGGTAAGCGCCGGTAAACACGCCACGCTTGTCCATGGCCGATGCACCGTCACCGTCAACGGCCAGGCGGTCTGTTTCCGATGAAGCTCCGACTTTTGCGGCGAAATCGGTAACGGCCTGCTTTTGCTTCCTGGAGGTGATTTCCGCAACCAGGGGGTGTTCAGGAGCCAAAACGCCGTAAGTCATACCAAAAGCGGTGTCCGGGCGCGTTGTAAACACTTCGATTTGCCGCCCGTCAGGATCAGTGTTCCCATCTGCATCGCAAATCTGCATTGCAAAGTCGACACCTTCGGACCGCCCAATCCAGTTTCGCTGCATGGTCTTGACCGCATCCGGCCAGTCATCCAGTTCGTCGAGTCCTGTCAGCAATTGTTCAGCATAGTCAGTAATTTTCAGGAACCACTGGGGAATGGATTTGCGTTCAACGACCGCGCCCGAGCGCCAGCCACGTCCGTCAACGACCTGTTCGTTGGCCAACACTGTCTGGTCAACCGGATCCCAGTTGACCTCTGCATCCTTCCGATAGGCCAGCCCTTTACGCATCAGGTGGGTGAACATCTGCTGCTCCCAGCGATAGTAATCAGGATCGCAGGTGGTTACTTCGCGGCTCCAGTCGTAGGCAAACCCCAGGCGCTTGAGCCCTTCACGCATCTTTTCA
The DNA here is from genome assembly GCA_035267185.1 of Lysobacterales bacterium. GTDB lineage: Bacteria > Pseudomonadota > Gammaproteobacteria > Xanthomonadales > SZUA-36 > JAUIBE01. The sequence goes on from DATFLY010000036.1 coordinate 38,271, forward strand.
ATATTTGCACGGGTCCATTTCGCAGGCGCGGTTTTGTTCTTGATTGCAGCGTTTTCTGCGGGGAGTCCGAAAGCGTCCCAACCCATTGGCTGGAGGACGTTTTTTCCCTGCATTTTGTGATACCGACTGACAATGTCACCAATGCTGTAATTGCGAACATGTCCCATGTGCAATGCGCCCGAGGGATAAGGCAGCATCGACAGACAGTAGAACTTTTCGCCGGGTGAATTCTCATCAGCACGATAAACATCATGCTGTTCCCAACGCTGTTGCGCCCGGGACTCAATTTCCTGGGGCTTGTAGGGCTGTTGCTCCATTGGTTACTCTGACCCGTTCTTATATTCTTCAAGGCAAGACCGGAAGCTTAACCGACCCACCTTTTTTTAAAAAGAGTTGGATGTTCTGAGGACCAAATAAATGGAAATTTCCCCGATTCTTATCGGAAAAGGCGCCGAAAAGCAGTGGTTGCTGCCCGGCTACTCTAATAGACACGGCGTAATCACTGGTGCGACCGGTACTGGTAAGACGGTGACCCTGCAGGTTCTGGCAGAGGGATTCTCGGCTATCGGGGTTCCTGTTTTCCTGGCTGATGTCAAAGGCGATCTGACGGGTCTCAGCCAACCCATTAGCCCGCACCCGAAGATTGACGAGCGACTCGAAATCATTAGCATTCCGGACTATGCCCCCTCGGCATGGCCGATGGTCTATTGGGATCTATTTGGCGAAAAGGGCCACCCGATTCGAACCACCATTTCCGAAATGGGCCCACTTTTGCTGGCCAACCTGCTGGAGCTCAACGACACCCAGGAAGGCATCCTCAACATCGCTTTTCGCGTCGCCGACGAAGAGGGCCTGTTGCTTCTGGATCTGGAAGATTTGCAGGCACTTTTGCGTTTTGTTGCTGAAAACCGAAAAGAGCTGTCTATCGAATACGGCAATGTCAGCTCAGCCTCGGTTGCTGCCATCCAGCGACGCTTGCTTGTTTTGGAAGACCAGGGTGCCGAGGAATTTTTCGGTGAGCCGGCCCTGGAACTGGCAGACCTGCTGAGAGTGGACCTGAATGGACGTGGCGTTATCAACGCTTTGGCATCGGATAAGCTGATCCAGAATCCACGCCTGTATTCCACTTTTCTACTGTGGCTGCTTTCTGAATTATTTGAGGAACTACCGGAAGTCGGCGACCCTGAAAAACCCAGGCTGGTGTTCTTTTTTGACGAAGCTCACCTGCTGTTTGATCACGCACCTCGTGCATTACTTGAGAAAGTTGAACAGGTGGTCAGACTGATTCGTTCGAAGGGTGTCGGTGTGTTTTTCGTCACCCAGAATCCAATGGATATTCCGGATGACGTGCTTGGCCAGCTGGGCAATCGCATTCAGCATGCCCTGCGGGCTTACACACCGCGAGAGCAAAAAGCTGTCAGGGCCGCTGCGCAGACGTTTCGCGCCAACCCGGACCTCGATGTCGAGGAAGCCATCACCCAGCTTGGCGTTGGCGAGGCCCTGGTGTCTACACTCGGGGAAAAGGGCATTCCAGGAATTGTCGACCGCACGCTGATTCGCCCCCCCACTTCCCGAATCGGACCTGTTACGGATGCTGAGTTCGCGGAAGTTCGCTCCCGCAGCCCGGTGGGTACCCGCTATGACAAACCACTGGACCGGGAATCCGCTGCAGAGATACTGGAAGCCCGTGCGAAAAAGATCGCCGAGGAACTGGAGAAAGAATCCAAAAAGGAACCCGCTGCCAAGAAGCGCAAGAGCACCCGGCAATCACCCTCAGAGGCCATGTTCAAGAGCACCCTTCGCAGTATGGGTTCGATGCTGGGGCGCGAACTCATGCGTGGATTGCTGGGTGTTCTGAAAAGAAAATAGTCGTTCAAAAAATGTTTTGAATAGCGGACCGCTCAGCCAGATACCTTTAAAAAACTCGTCGTAAATACATCCCTGTAGACTCGGATGCGGCATCCATGCCGCATACGGTTTTTAAAAGGCATCTGGCCAACCGGCCCGCAGAGATGTCTTCACAATATCCAGCCTAAAAGAACCAGTCCAACCAACGTCGGTACCTATATCCCGCGCCCTGAACGAGACTCTTTCGTTGGGCGAGGCCAGCTCTGGGCTGGCGGGGGGGCACCTTCGAAAACCGTATGATTCATGGACGAATCATCCGAGCCTACAGGGATGTATTTACAGCGCAGGCTAATTTTCAGGTACGGCTTTCATCTTTTGGAAAGAAGTGCCTGAAAATTGCCGCTGCGCGTGTGTTTTCGAAAGACACCCCAACCCATCGGCAGCCCCATTTATGGGGATTACTCTTTGATTATCTACGATATTTCTGGATGTGATCCAGAAGCCCATTCAGTTCATGAAGCCCGTCAGGTGCACCGATTGATGGATCGACGACTGAGGGTTCGATGGCGCCAGCCAGCGTTTTTCCTAATTCGACACCCCACTGGTCAAATGCATTGATGCCCCAGATCACGCTTTGCACGAAAACACGGTGTTCATAGAAAACCAGCAGTGCTCCCAGCGTTTCAGGGCTGAACTCATCCATCAGGATGATATTGGAAGGCCGATTCCCCGGCATTACACGATGTTGTGCCAGGCGATTGATCTCGTCGAGACTGACGCCGGCTGCTTTCATGTCGGCACGCACAGCAGCGAGATCTTTTCCGCGAGCAAGCGCCGTGGCCTGCGCCAGCATGTGCGACACCAGTCTCGCGTTGGCCTCGTTATCGGAATGCCCTGAATTAATCACACCAATGAAATCGACAGGAACCACTTCGGTTCCCTGGTGGAACGCCTGGAAAAAGGAATGTTGTGCGTCAGTACCGCAGTCACCAAAAATGACCTGGGACGTCTCTGAATTGACAGGCTCGCCGTTCACACTGGTGCCCTTACCGTTGGACTCCATGGCAACCTGCTGTAGCCAGCCGGGTAACTCAGCCAGGCGACTTTCATAAGGAATGACAGCCAGGTTTGGCAGATCACAAATATTGCGATGCCAGACATCGATCAGGGCAGCAATGACCGGAAGATTTTGTTCCATCGGAGCATCCTGAAAGTGAGCATCCATGGCCGCTCCACCTTCCAGCAAACGATTGAACGCCTCGGGACCCATCGCAATCGCCGCAGTCAGGCCAACAGGCGACCACAAGGAATAGCGACCTCCGGTCCACTCTCCCATCTCGAGCACCCGCTCCTTGGCGATTGACCATTCAGCAGCCTTGTCTGGCATGGAGGTCACGGCAAAGCGTCGCCTCGCAACATCCTTCGCATCCAGTGCTGCCTCCTGCCAGGCGAACAACGAGCGTGCATGAGTCATCACTTCACTGGTTGTGAAACTCTTGGAAACAATGATGATCGCGGTTTCCGAGGGATCCAGCCGCGAGAGAAGCTGTTCGCGCGGACCCGGGTCAACAGAACTCAGAAAGTGAATTTCGGGAACATCCCGATCATGGTCGCCCGGCTGCGAGCAGGCATCAACCAGAAGTTTCGGGCCAAGAAGCGAACCACCAATGCCAATGTGGACAATGTGCCGCACCCTGGCAGTCTCGTCTCCCGGCAGATGACCACTTCTTAATGCCGTTGCGATGGTACCCATATCCTTGACAGCCTGACCAAGGCGGGCTGACTCATCGTCAGGCAGCAAGGATCTGAAATTCCCATGACGCCACAGGGGGTGGAGAACGGATCGATTCTCGGTGAAATTGATTGCAGCGCCGGAAAACAATTTTTCCCGCCATGACTCAAAATCAGCGAGATTTGCCAGTTCAAACAGATTGCTGATTGACTCGCTGTCGAGGCCACAACGCGAGAAATCCAGCAACAGTCCACAAGCTGAACCGGAAAAATGACCATATCGGTCTGGCTCGTTGTCCAGCAATTCACCGATCGCGGGACGATTTTTGTTGTATTTGTGCAACAAACTGTAAATTTCAGCCATTTGAAGTGGTTTCCCGGTCAGATTGTGGGTGTGAATCGCGGTTTTCGGTCGACAATTTGATCACAAAACCAGCAGATTCGATAGCCATTCAGTCCTGAACACCACGGCGTCCAGGATCCTGAGCCTCGCACTAACGGCACAGAATCCCCGTAAGCAAACTGCTGAAAAGAAACCTTAACTACTTGTTTTTATTTGTTATTTTTTAGAGTTAGGGACAAAAAAAACCTCTCCCAATTTCTTGGGAGAGGCAGGCTTTTGGAGTGATGTACCCGTCTTTCGCGCCCTGCGACCTCAAAAAACGTTGCAGTTCTATTGAGGTCGGTTGTAATCATACCACTAAATCGACCAATTGCAACTATTTTGCTACAAATTAATTGTTTAGCAGCGAAAAAATAGTCAGTCAGGCATGGGCATGTTGTCGATCAGACGAGTCTCGCCACAACGTACAGCAGCCAGAATTCGTAAACCACCCTCAAATTTTTCAGGCACAGACAGGTCATCGGCACGTCGGATGGCAACATAATCTACTTTCAATCCAGCACTCATCAGTTGCTCTGCAGCATCCATTTCATGCGCTTTAATGACGTCACCCTGCCGCGCATTCTGTCCGGTTTCTGACAAAACCTTGTTGAGCTGACGTGCAAGCGTCAGTTCCAATGGATCGAGATACGCATTCCTGGAGCTCAGGGCAAGGCCTGCAGCATCCCTGATGGTCTCCTTGCCGATGACATCAATGCCAAAGCCCAGGTCATCAGCCAGTTTCCTCACCACCAGCAGTTGCTGGTAATCCTTCTCCCCAAAAACAGCAACATCCGGCCGGGTAATAGCAAAAAGCCTTGCCACCACGGAGACAACGCCATCAAAGTGACCCGGGCGATTGTAGCCCTCAAGACGCGCAGCAAGGTCGGGGGATGCCTTGAGTGAAACAGATTGCTCTACGCCGAAAGGATAGATCTGTTCCGTATCCGGAATAAACACAACATCACAACTTTCGGCCTCCAGCCCGGCAATATCCTCATCAGGCGTACGCGGATATTTTTCGAAATCTTCACCTTCTCCAAACTGGGTCGGGTTGACAAATATACTGGCCACCACCCGGTCCGCATGTTGCTGCGCCTCACGAACCAGCGCCAGGTGGCCTTCGTGAAGGTTGCCCATGGTTGGTACGAGTGCGACACGTTCCCCCGCCTGATGCCAGGTCGTTATGACATCCTGCACTTCAGATTTTGTTTCAGTGATTTTCAATTCAGTGGCCAGCGGTACAAATCCTAGTACTGGTGCTCCGCCGCGGGGAATTCACCGCTTCTGACGTCTTCAACGTACTGTCTGAAAGCAGAAACAATGTCAGTCTGGCCTTCCATGAAATTTCGAACAAATTTTGGCTGCCTCGGCCCGAGACCCAACATGTCGTGCATGACCAACACCTGTCCATCGCAGCCAGGGCCGGCCCCTATCCCGATCACAGGTATCTCAAGCGATTGGCTGACTTCAGTCGCCAGGTCAGATGGAATCGCTTCGAGAACCAGCAATTGAGCGCCTGCTTCCTGGAGCAATTGAGCATCTTTCTTCAACTGGTTTGCTGCAAATTCTTCTCGCGCCTGCACCTTGAAGCCGCCCAGCTGATGAACGCTTTGTGGTGTCAATCCCAGGTGACCACAAACAGGAACACTGCGTGAAGCCAGGTATTTGACCACTTCAACGTATGGCCCCGCGCCCTCAAGCTTGACCATTTGCGCGCCGGCAGCCATCAATGCCCTGGCACTATTCATCGCAACCTCACTGTTGTGATAGCTGCCGAATGGCAGATCACCGACCACAAAAGCCCTGGAAGCGCCCCTGGCCACAGCCCGGGTGTGATAAGCAGCGTCTTCAATAGTGACCGCCACGGTTGTTTCATTACCCTGGACAACCATGCCCAGCGAATCACCCACCAGCAGCATGTCCACGCCAGCAGCGTCCATGGCTTCGGCAAATGTTGCATCGTAACAAGTGAGCATGGCGAACCGTTCGCCATTGCTTTTCATTTTGAAAAAGTCAGTGATCGTCAGCTGTTTGGAACCAGGCAATGTACTGCTCCGTGTTCTGCTATGGGTTATCGGGAGGAGAGTCTATCTGAACTCTTTTAGAAGCCGAAGTTTCAGGCCGGCCTGACCACCTGTTCTTCAGGTAACTTAGCAAGGCAGAGTCTGGCTGGTCCAATGCCGGGAATTTCAAATTCCGGATCGAGTTCCAGAAGCGGCACCAGTACAAACGATCGCTCATGCATATGAGGATGTGGGATGACAAGCTTTTCAGAATTCATCTGCACATCACCAAAACACAGCAGGTCGAGGTCAATGACCCGTGGCCCCCATTTCTCAGCACGAATGCGACCCAGGTCGTTTTCCAGCGCCTGAAGCTGATCAAGCAGCAACTCCGGGCTGACACTGCACTGCGCTGTGACGACTCCGTTCAGAAAATCGCCCTGGTTTGAGTTACCCCACGGCGCGCTCCGATACATTCTGGATCGCCGCATTGAAGACAAGCCTTCGGTCAGGGAAAGCCGGGCCAGAGCCAGTTCGATGTAATTTCCAGGGGCACCCAGCGGGCCACTCAGATTGCTTCCCAGGCCAATAAAAACGCGTTGAGTGTTCTCGCCCATCGTGATCAGGCTTTTTTACGACCCCGACCACCGCGCCTTCCTTCTCCCTTTCGACGTCTCCTGCCGGAAGGCTTGCCGCGGCGAGCTTCAGTTTTCCTGGCCGGAAACTTGTAGCCTACCTGTGCCTTGGTCCAGAACTCGGCCAGGGGCTCCAGTTCAGTGTCCTGTCCGGCACGCAACAAAAGAAAATCGTAAGCCGCACGAAACGTTCTGTCCGCAAGAATCCTGAGTGCTCGCTTGCCCCTGGTTTTCTGCAAGCGGGCCTGCATCACCCATATTTCGCGCGACACGGAACTGAATCGGCGAGGAACAGCTGTTCGAGTGGACTGCTTGCTAAACACGGGTTCACTGGCCAACAACAAGGAATCATGCATCGTGATTCCGTTTTCCATGTCTTGTTGGGCAATCTCCCAGACTGGCTGCCAAAGAAGGGATGCGAACAGGAACGAAGGAGTGACCGGGAGCTCTCTCGAAACCCGATCGTCTGTATTTCGAAGCGCTTGCATCAACAACGGATCCGCTACAATTTTTCCGGACTCCCCGGAAGGCTTGAGCGCAGGAAACATTGCGGTACTCAGGCCGAAACGCTGCAGAGCCTCGAAGCTTCTCATCGCATGGCCAGTCAGGAAGAGCTTGCAAACCTCTTCAAACAGTCGCGCTGGCGGCACGTCTGCCAGCAAGAATGCAAGCTCAGGAATCAGCGCGGATGTGCGCTCGTCCGCTTCCACACCGAGTTTGGCAACGAACCTTGCTGCCCTCAGCAAACGCACGGGATCTTCCCGATACCGCGTTTCCGGATCGCCGACCAGGCGTAACCTACGCTCCAACAGATCCTCGTAGCCACCTGTGAAGTCAGAGATATCACCGCCCACCGGGTCAAGAAACAGCGCGTTAATGGTGAAATCCCTGCGCATGGCATCTTCCTCCAGGGAACCCCAGACATTGTCACGGATGATTCGACCATCCTGAAGCTCACCACCCTTGCCGGCATCATGTGAGCCCCTGAAAGTCGCAACTTCTATCAGTACACCTTTTTGCCGGACATGAGCCAGTCGAAAACGCCGACCAATCAGTCGACACCTTGGAAAAACATGCTTCACTTGTTCAGGTGTGGCGTCAGTTGCGACGTCGAAATCTTTTGGTTTTTTTCCGAGCAACAGGTCTCGCACGCTGCCGCCAACGATAAACGCCATGTAGCCTGCCTGTTGCAAAGCGCTGACAACTTCGGTGGCTACCGGACATAGTTGGTCTACGGCAATCCGGTGTTGTGACGCCGGTATGGTGATGAGTTTTGTAATTGTGCCTTCCAGAATTTTTGTTCGAAGGTCTTCATTTGCCTTCGCAATCATTATTTTAATGTTTACCCATTGTGATCACATTTATTGATCAACTCGGGCACGCTAGTTTACCATGAGCGCCCGGTTCCAAGTGCCTGTCTCTGACAGCACCCCCGAGCCGGCCGCGCTCCCTTCGTCTAGCGGTGAGGACGCCGCCCTCTCAAGGCGGAAACACGAGTTCGATTCTCGTAGGGAGCGCCATTTTTTTGTGGAGATGTGCTGAGATACCCATGACATTTGTAGTGACTGAAAACTGCATCAAGTGCAAATACACTGATTGTGTGGAAGTTTGTCCCGTTGATTGCTTTCATGAAGGGCCAAACTTTCTGGTGATCGATCCGGAAGAATGCATTGACTGCACATTGTGCGAACCGGAATGCCCGGCCGAGGCCATTTATCCGGAGGATGACCTGCCCGACGGCCAGGAACATTTCACGCAGTTAAATGCTGATTTGTCACTTGAGTGGCCGGTTATTACTGAGCGCGGTGAGCCGGCTTCGGACGCAGACGACTGGGACGGCAAGGAAGGAAAACTGCAATACCTCGAAAAATAGATCTGAACGCGAATTTGCGTTTTCAGAGGTTTATCCCAGACGCTGCTTCAGAATAGCCAGCACATGCTCGGCGGCTTCCACCGGAACTTCACCACCATCTGCGTAGACCAGGTAGATGCGGGTCTTTGTCCCATCAGGCTGGGAAAGCGTGAGGTAACTGCCACTGTAGTCAGGTGGGTCAGCTCGCCAGAAAGCCATCTTTTCGAAAAACCCTTCATCCACGCCTGGTCGCACGTCTTCGTAATAGAAACGATAACCACCATCCCCACCTTCTCCCAGCAGTTCCATTCCGCTTCTTTGAATCACAAACTCAAGGCGCCGCTCCACGCTGTTTGGAGAATCATCAACCAGTATGTAAACGCCTTCCGATGACCAGCGCATGATGGAGTTTCCGTCATCGGTTGACTGGTTGGCCAGAACCCGGGGCGGCACTGCGCTCATTTCGGTTGTGGGCAGGGGCAATGGCTGGTGCTCAATGATCAGGGCCGAAGTGGTGGTTGGTGTATCCAGATTGTCCGGGATTTTCAGGGGATCCGCTTCGATTGCATCGTAATACTCCGGCTCGGATTCTTCCTTATCACCAAATATACCGCAGCCACCCAGTAGCAGGGAGCACACGATCAGACCAATAACTGACTTATCTGTATATTTCATTTTTGCCCATGTTCATTCGTAAACCCGATGTCATTCGCAAGCATTTACTGTTGACTTACACTCATTAGATTCACGAGAAATTTTGAGTTCATTCAGGCATTCGGTAATAGCACCGCGGAATTTCTCATTAAGCACCGTCAGTGGCAACCGAATCGCCGGGCCAATAAGACCCATCTCGTAAGCCGCCCATTTTACAGGAATTGGATTTGTTTCGAGTGCCAGTGCCTGATAAAGATTCCCCAAAGATTCATTTATGGTTTCCGCCTGTTGCCAATTACCCTCCATGGCGTAATCACACATCTGGCTCATCGGCCAGGCGGCAACATTTGATGCGACCGATACCACACCTTTTGCACCAAGTTTCATGGCTTCAAGGCAGGTTGGATCATCACCACTGAGCACTATGAAATCTTTCGGAGACCCGTTCACCAGCTGAGCAACACGCTGCAAATCTCCTACTGCTTCTTTCAGACCGATGATCCCGTCGTGCCCAGCCAGGGCACACGCTGTTTCAGGCTCGAGGTCGACTGATGTTCGCGAAGGGACGTTATACATCAGGAGCGGAATCGAAATGGCATCCGCCACTGCAGTGTAATGTGCCACGAGCCCGGCCTGGGTTGGGCGGTTGTAGTAAGGCGTCACCACCAAAACCGCCTCGGCTCCAATCGATTGCGCTTCAATACTCTGTTCGATGGTATGACTGGTCGAGGCAGATCCGCTGCCTGCAATAATCGGAATTTTTCCTTCGGCAAGCCGAACCGATGCCGATATGAGCGAACGGAATTCTGTTTGACTCAGCGTGGCGGATTCGCCAGTGGTTCCCCCCACTACCAGCGCGCGCGTGCCGGCTTCCCGATGGAAGTCGATCAATATTTTCAGAGCCTTAAGGTCAATCTCACCGTTTGAGGTGAACGGCGTGACCAGGGCAACAATACTGCCGTAAAACATAGAATGGGAACGTTGGCAAGAACTGCCGGCCATGGTACTTGCGGTACCTGGTACTGACAAGTATCCTGCAAACAAATCCGACCCGAAATATCACCGGGCTGTCCCGTCACCGCCAAGTAGGCGATTTACCCCTGGAACAATTTGATTCATGACCACTAAGGCGCCCCAGGTGGGCGAAAAAGTTGCCGATTTTTCAATTGCCGCAACCGGAGAAAAAACACTCTCCCTTTCAGACTTAAAGGGCCAGCACCTGGTCCTGTATTTTTACCCCCGCGACAACACGCCCGGCTGCACTCGTGAAGGCCAGGAATTCGGGGATGCCTACAAGGCATTCAAGGATGCCGGCGCCGAAATCCTTGGCGTATCCCGCGACAGCCTCAAGGCACATGAAAACTTCAAGGCCAAGCAGGAATTTCCGTTCGATCTGTTGTCTGATCCGGATGAGACGCTTTGCAAGCAGTTTGATGTCATCAAGGAAAAGAACATGTACGGCCGCAAGGTTGTAGGCATCGAGAGAAGCACCTTCCTGATTGATGGCAAGGGCGTGTTGAGACAGGAATGGCGAAAAGTGCGTGTGCCAGGCCATGTTGAAGCGGTCCTCGAAGCAGTTCGCGCGCTTTGATCGGCGTTACGGTTCTCACCAGTCGAAGCAATCATCATGGGTAACAACAAGCGTCTATATATCCTGGACACCAATGTGCTGATGCATGATCCCAGCGCCATCTTTCGTTTCGCGGAACATGACGTATTTCTGCCGATGATGGTGCTGGAAGAACTCGATGCAGCGAAGAAAGGTCTTTCAGAGGTATCCCGAAACGTACGCCAGGTCAGTCGATTCATTGGCGAGATGATGCAAATCCAGGGCGTGGATGACCTTGAAAACGGTCTGGCACTTAAACAACCGGAAGGCCTGGACCTGGAAGTTGGAACAGGCACCCTGTTCTTCCAGACTTCGATGCCGGAGATGCATTCCAGCCTGTTGCGTGACGGCTCATTTGCGGACAATGAAATTCTGAGCACCGCACTCTCGCTTAAGGAAAAGCAGTCAGACAGCGAGATTGTCCTTGTTTCAAAGGACATCAACCTGCGCATCAAGGCTGCAATCCTTGGCGTGCATGCCGAGGACTACTACAACGACAAGGCGCTTGACGATCTGAGCCTGCTCTATAAGGGCGTCAAGGAACTGGACGAAGATTTTTGGGAAGAAAGCCAGGATCTCGAATCATGGAACGAAGGCAGCTGCACTTTTTACCGTGTACCCCGGCAGGAAAGCGACGACTGGTATCCAAGGCAGTGCGTAGTGATCGGCAGGAAGAATGTCGTTGAGGCCGTGGTCAGGGAAGTCAGTGATGAAAGCGTCGTGTTGAAACTGGTCGACGAATACTACTCGGGCAAAAGAAATGTCTGGGGCATCAATGCTCGTAACCGCGAGCAGAACTACGCGCTAAACCTGCTGACTGACCCCGACGTTGATTTCGTCACCCTGATGGGAACGGCCGGCACTGGCAAAACCCTTCTCACACTTGCTGCAGGGCTGTCGCAGGTGATGGACGAGAAGCGTTACACCGAGATCATCGTCACCCGGGCGACCGTCTCCATCGGCGAAGACATCGGCTATCTTCCTGGCACTGAAGAAGAAAAAATGACGCCGTGGATGGGTGCCCTGACCGACAACCTCGAGGTTCTTACCGAGCCCGCAGAAGGTGGCGAATGGGGCCGTGCTGCGACACAGGATTTACTCTCCAACCGGGTCAAGGTTCGGGCGCTGAATTTCATGCGTGGGCGCACCTTCCTCAACCGTTACGTCATCATCGACGAGGCTCAGAACATCACCCCCAAGCAGATGAAAGCGTTGCTGACTCGAGCGGGCCCTGGTACCAAAATGGTATGCCTGGGCAACGTCGAGCAGATTGATACACCCTACCTCACCGAAACCACGTCAGGATTGACTTTCGCCGTCGACCGCTTCAAGACATGGGAACACGCTGGGCACATCACCCTGCGTCGTGGTGAGCGCTCACGCCTGGCCGATTTCGCCTCAGAGGCTCTATAGGTTCATCAGGACCAAAACGGCTCCAGGTGACCAGTATTCCGTTCAAAAACACGCTGTAAATACATCCCTGTACGCTCGGATGATTCATCCCTGAATCATACGGTTTTTGAACGAAACACTGCCCACCTGAAGCTGTCGGCGTAGAGGTATAAGACACGAGTTGACCGGCAATGAGTTGAGTTTTTGAAGAAAATTCAAAGACTACGAATCTGCCAAGCCCCACACCTTCGCACCCAAGTTCAGGCCGCGTTGCGGGATGTCTTTCAGAAACCGTATGCGGCAGGGAAGCCGCATCCGAGTCTACAGGGATGTATTTACGACGAGTTTCTGAAAGACATCCCCAACGCGGTCATGCCAAAACGCAGAGTTTAAACTATTTCAATTGCAGTTTATGAGGCCGACTCAGGATCCGTTTCCGGCTCCAGCTCGGACTCATCTTCTTTCTTCGGCCAAGCTCTCAGGATGGCATTGACCACAGTCGCCAGCGGAATGGCGAAGAAGACGCCCCAGAAGCCCCACAAGCCACCGAACACCAGGATGGCAAGAATGATAGCGATTGGATGCAGATTGACGACCTCGGAAAACAGGAGTGGCACCAGCAGGTTGCCATCAAGGGCCTGGATGATGGCATAGGCGATCATGATCTGACCAAAACCCCACCCCCAA
>DATFLY010000037.1:0-4557 GCA_035267185.1 Lysobacterales bacterium
CCACGATCCTGGCCCGCTCTGGGTGAAAGTGCTGATCGCCTGAGCACGAACATAAGCCTAAGCGCAAGCGCAAACACATCCGATCAAATGGACCGCATTGATGTGATTCATGCATTGTTGAATCCTGAAAGCGACCTTGCAAACAAGCTGGAATCCCGGTTGGGAGCGGGGCCCGTTGACAAGACACGAAAAGAGCTTTTTGGCGATCAGCCGGCGGCAGCTGTGGAAGCCCGTCATCGATATCGCTGGATTCGGGAACTGCTTGGTGAGGTCCAGCACCATGCGCCCCTGATTCGCCGGTTCAGGGCCAGGATGCAACGCTGGATTAACAGGCCTTGGCCTGCCACGATGATGTTTTTCGTGATGATGGTGCTGATTTTTCAGGCTGTGTTCAGCTGGGCGACGCCTCTGATGGATGCAATTGATGCTGGTTCCGGTGTCCTGAGTGGTTGGGTTCTCGCTGCGTTTGGTGACGGGGCATTCAGCAGTTTCCTGGCAGATGGCGTGATCGCCGGAGTTGGCAGCGTGGTGATTTTCCTGCCCCAGATCCTGATCCTTTTTCTGTTTATCATCGTGCTTGAAGACTCCGGCTATCTCGCCCGCGCCGCATTTCTGATGGACCGGGTGATGCGAACCGTGGGTTTATCCGGACAATCAGTCATCCCCATGCTTTCCAGTTTTGCCTGTGCCGTACCCGCAATCATGGCAACCCGTGTCATTCCGAATCGCCGGGACCGGATCGCCACGATCATGGCTGCACCCTTTATGACCTGCTCTGCACGATTGCCAATATATGCCTTGCTGATCGCGGCCTTTGTGCCTCCAGACAGCGTCGGTTGGTTCAACCTGCAGGGGTTGGTCTTGTTTGGTTTGTACCTGCTGGGCATTGTGGGTGGACTCCTGACCGCCAGGCTACTTAAATCTTCCGCGCTGAGGGGGCCAAAACCAGCATTCATGTTGTCCCTTCCCGAATTTCGCTGGCCAAACCTCCAGACCGTTACCATCAAGCTGATTGACCGCGCAAAAGTATTTCTCAAACGCGCGGGAACGGTCATTTTTGTTGTTGCAGTGATGGTCTGGGCATTGGCCTACTATCCAAGGCTGGATACGGCTGAATTGACCAGGATTCCCGGTCACCAGGTGGCGGCTGAGCAGATGTCGCAAAGCTGGCTGGGTCGGATGGGCCGGGTGGTTGAGCCGGTATTTCGTCCCCTTGGCTGGGACTGGAAAGTTTCCTCAGCAGTCATCGCAGGTTTCCCGGCTCGTGAAGTGGTTGTTGCCGTCATGGGCACGCTTTACGCGGTTGGCTCTGATTCCGATGAAATGCGCCTGACTGAAAAACTGCGTGCTGCTTCCTGGCCGGATGGAGGCGCTATTTTTACGCTACCGATGGTCCTGGGTCTTTTGGTTTTTTATGCCTGGTGCCTCCAGTGCGCGGCAACTGTTGCAATCATTCGACGCGAAACCAACAGCTGGCGCTGGCCGATTTTTGCCTGGTCTTACATGACTGCAATGGGTTACCTTGGAGCCCTTGTGATTTACCAGGTTGGTTCGAACATGATCGGCTGACGCTGATAGCAGGAAATGATCAAATGAGACACGACAAATGGCAATGCCCCAAATGTGACAACGGCGAATTCGAAACCGGTGTTTTCAGGGCAACTGGCGGCCGCTTTGCCAAAATCTTCGATGTTCAGAATCGCCGCTTCTCTACTGTTACCTGTACACGCTGCAAATTCACCGAGGTCTACCAGGCTGATTCTTCAAAGTTGATGAATGTCTTTGATTTCTTCACCAACTGAGCTTGCGAACAAGGCAACGTATTGGAGGCGATGCATCGATCGCGAATACCGAGTATAGATAAGTAAATTGTTAAGAGTATTTTATATATCTCTGTATAAAATACCTTTTATCAGGAATATGTAATTCTGTCCAGCGCATCGTGGTAAGTATTTATCAGGGTATGAAATGCAGTGAAACTATGCAGCCTTTTGTGCCGAAATTTCACCCAGCACGCGGTTTGACAGGTCAAGGAACAATGTCAGAGATTCATCAACATTTAGTTGTTCGGAGATCAGTAAGCCAAACACCTCCTCCTGGATCGACTTAAGCCTGCATTCGAGATCATCGTATGCCTCGTGACTCTCTGCTTCAGCCAACTCATCGCGGATTTCAAGCACGCGACGATAATAGATATCGATTCGATCTTTCTTGCGATTCTTACGCAGGCGAAGCAAAGCAAGAAACCCACTACCAATGGCCGCCGCGAGGGTCAGCACGACACCGATCACTTCTGCGTTTTCCTCGAAAAAGTTCGGCTTGTCCTTATCGATAAAATTACGGCTTCCCCGGTGCAGCGGCAACGCCAGGGTGTTCGAATCCATATCAACTTGTGCTTCATTCAGTGCCAGCGGGTAAACAACCGAAAACTGGTAGGCATGTTCGAATAATTCACGCGCGACCGAATAAACCAGGTCTATATCTAGATCTTCGCGCGCAACCAGAACTGTGCGGGTTGAAAGCGTGAGAACGGGTCCGTCATTGAATGCCCCATAAACCGCATCAGGAAGGACAAAAGGTCGAATATTGGGATACTTAAGAGCCAGACCCTCAGCTGCTGTCCCAGAGCCAAGCTGGCTTGAATCTCCGAACCCAAACATTTCATATTCCGGCATTTGTGAAATGCTTTCCGGAGCGAGCAAGCCGCCAAGAATAAAATATACGTCGGGTTTCACCTGCCACGGATCCGGCAGGATCGTGAAGCTCCCGGGTTCAAGCATGAAATCCCGGGCAAGTTGCTGAAGGAATCGCCAGGCCGTACCGCCGATTGGGCCTGCATAAACCTGCTGCCCCTCAATCAGGTCGGTGAAATCATGCACTCTGCGGTCTTTGCGATGCATCACATGCAATATGCTGGGATAAAGAGGCACAACAGTGGTGAGGTCATAGATTCGACGCGGCGGTTCCTCAACGATTCCCAGGTCAGCATCCCCGGACAGTACTGCACTGATGATTTTCTCGGGTTCACCCGTGGGCTGGATGGTGATCTCAATATCCACCGATTCAAGCATGGATTGCATGGTCTCTGCGATTTCAGGCGCAGGTTCCTCGGTGGAGATCTTGACGATTAATGATGCAGGTTCGCGATCACAGCCGAGCAAAATTAGTGCGCTGAATGCAATCGCAAACCGTGAGAGCCTCATTCGAAATCGATTACGATGGAGTAGTTGTCATTGGCTTGCCCACGAAACCGACCCACATCGGAATCCCAAAGGGTTTGGCCATTGGTAAAGCCGGTCAGCTCAAACAACAAGAGCTGATCATCCTCAATCTTGAAATTGGTGTAATCGGGACAAATCAGTCGACCGAGCGCAAGGGTCACAGCACACCAACCACTGTATGCAGGTAAATAGCGTTCCGGATCGGCCTGGAATTTGTCCCGATGGGCCTCGGATTCAAAAAGATAGGTCATACCACCAAAATCAGCGGGGAATTCCGAACTGCCTGGCTTTGGCCCCCCTTCTTTTCTATAACTGACTAAATCATAGCCACCATTCGCAATCCCGTCCGGTGCACACTCTGCAGGATTTTGAGGCAGGAAATCGACGATGTTGCCGCCGGACTTGTCCATCATCTGGGCATCGACCGGGAACACGCCCAACAGATTTAAACTTATTGCAGCTATCACGCTGATGACAAGCGAGGCTCGCATAATTGTTTCTCCGGATTAAGGTTCAGAGTCAGACTTTGGCAACAGACCGGCTTAACAACCCGAAAATTGCACCTGCCTATGCTAGCTGATAACGGAGACAGAGATGCTACCGAGGGCTAAGCCGATATCCCACGCCATAAACCGATTCGATGACTGATTCACTGCCACCTGCATCAGCAAGAGCGCGCCTTAATTTCTTAACATGCGTATCGACTGTCCGATCGCTGACAACCCGGTAGTCTGAGTAAATGGCATCCATCAGCTGCTGGCGCGAAAACACCTGCCCAGGATGAGCCACCAGGTGGGCCAGCAATGAAAACTCAACTGGCGTAAGCCGAATCTCCCTGCCCTGCAGGGATGCACTGTGACGCTGCTCATCAACGTGCAATCCACTGACTTTCTTCTCTTCTCCGTTCATGTATGAAACGCGTCTCAGGTTGGCCTTAACCCTGGCGACAACCTCCCTGAGGCTGAACGGTTTGCATATGTAATCGTCCGCGCCGACTTCCAGCCCCAACAGCTTGTCTATTTCTTCGACCAGTGCCGTGACCATGATGATAGGCACTGTGCTCTGTTCCCGAATGGCCTTGCAAACCTCGAGCCCGCCAAGCCCGGGGAGCATCAGGTCCAGCAAAACGAGATCGGGCTGGTGTTCCAAAAAAGCTGCCAGTGCTTCGTCGCCCCGGGCGACGATGTGCGTTCGGAAACCACCTTTCTCCTCCAGGTAATCACTGAGAAGCCCGGCGATCTTGTTTTCATCTTCGATGATCAGAATGAAGGCAGGCTGATTCACGACGAAACGGGTAATTCCAGCTTCACGCAAAGCCCACCCAGGTGGCCAGGTT
>DATFLY010000038.1:0-7190 GCA_035267185.1 Lysobacterales bacterium
CACCATATCTGCGTATCAGGCCTTATTGAATCACATAAGGGAAAGCCACAAATCAAAGTGCGCCAACCGAGCCAGATTGTTCGGAGTAATTAACTTACAGAATACAAAGAATTCCACCCCAGCTGTGGCACATTTGTGACCTGGTAACGAGAATTTACCGCGTTTTTCTGCTGTTTTCTGTCACAAACCAATCGGGCAAGCGCCGCAAGTGGCTGATTTCATTGAGGCCCTGATGTTTCGGGCCAATCTTTTAAGCCGCTGGTCCTAGGTTCGAGTCCTAGTGCCCCCACCATTTTTCAAAAATTGTCATTCCGGAATTCGCTGGCAAATTTCCGGGGTTCATTCTGAGTTTTCAGGCTTGGGCCATCAGGTTCGTCACTTTAATTTCTGGCTCTGTGGTTTCGGCAACTTCCAAATCATATCGAGCCTGCCAGTTCATCAGCATTTCCGGGGTCAAACCCAAAGCCTTGCCGATACGCCTTGCCATTGGTGCCGTGATAGACGCCTGGCCATTCAAGATGCGAGTCACCTGGATTGGAGCCTTGCCGATAGCATTGGCCAGCGCATACGCTGAAATCTCAATTTCATCCAACATATCTTTCAAAAATTCGCCCGGGTGAATCGGGCCGATCATTTCATTCCTTTCATCCATTTCATTTACCTCAAGAATATTGACCGACTATTTCAGTGGTAGTCGGTAATTTCAACTTCATAAGCGTTTCCGTCCTTCCATTCAAAACAAATGCGATACTGCATGTTAATGCTGATTGAGTGTTGTCCATCACGATCACGATCTAAAGCATGAAGGCGATTAGACGGCGGCAATCTCAAATCTTCAAGCACAGCAGCTGAGTCTATCTGAATCAGTTTCATCCGAGCTTTGCGCTGAATTTGGTGTGGCAGTTTTTGGGAAATCTGCCCTTCGAATATTTTCTGCGCTTCGCGGGTTTTGAAATTCTTTATTGCCACGCGTGTATAATAACGCAATACGTTAATAAAGTTAAGCGTTATTAGTAATTGGAAGTTGATTTCACACTTGACGAATGGGGAAGGGCGACTCATGCAGGGATAACAAAGCTATACATTTCTTCGGCGATTAGGTTCGAGTCCTGGTGCCCCCACCAATTCCCAAAAATCATCATTCCGGAATTCGTTTGCGAATATCCGGGATCTGGCCGTACTTCACTTGACAACACAAACGCATGAATGCCGAATCAGATAAGCAATTGATGAGGGACCGCGCTACGTCCGATTTTACCGAAGGGCTTCGAGCAGCAATGGGCGCAGGCTTTCCTTGCTGGCCGCGTCCACCCGCTCGTCAAAGCGATACCGTTGACCATTGAGGGTCAGCTCGATGTTCAGATCCACGTACCAGGCCTCGTCGACTGGTACCGGGGGGTCGCCAGTCGGGTTGTATTCCGGGCTTCCCTGCATCCAGAAGTTCTGGTCGTAGTCGGAGATCAGTTCTACCGGCTCTTGACCAGGAAAAGCATAGGAAAAGGAGTGGATCATGATGGATTCAACGTGCGGGTTTCTACCCGCCTTTCCGACTTGCCGCACAAACACTTGAAAATACACCGTGTTAGGGCTGCGAACTTCCTTCCATAGAAAGGGAACGCGAGAGACACTTCGCGCGATGTCTGAAGGGTAGGTCGAAATTTTCAGTTCGCTCTTGCCATCCAGCGGACGGATGAGCGTTTCATAGCTGAGCGTCGTGCTCTTCATGCAGCCCTGGAGGCCAGCGACCAGACCTGCCAGCGAGCATAAAACGAGTACTCTATACCCGGCACGATATCCGGCCCCAGTGATTTTTCGGTTGATCAGCTCACTGAGATTCATTCGGGCAGTGTACAGTAACCCGCCACCCGATCATCCTCTCAAACCGCCATCCTCAAACCGAGTTCAAGGACACAGTGGAACAATTCGGTTCATGGCTGGCAGCAGTCATTCCAGTACATCGGACTCGATCCTGATTTCGGTCTGCTTTTTAGCCATAAGCAGTCCCTGGCCCTCTGATAAACTCAGTGACTGGTGCTGATCCAAAGCGGACATCTGTTTGATTGTTCTGCTTACCTTGAGAAACGAGAACCCTGGAGGCAAGTCCTTGCACGTTACTGATCACTGGTTAATGTCTTTGCTCGTGTGCTTACAGATCGGGAATGTAGCAGCACAGGACATGAACATGTCAGAGGATGTGTTCACATGGCCCGATGGCCAGAAGATGGCTATTAGTCTCTCCTATGACGACGCTCTCGATTCGCAACTGGACAATGTGATCCCATCGCTGAAAAAGCACGGCTTAATGGCGTCGTTCTACCTGACTCTGGCATCTTCGACTGTGAGGCATCGCTTGGAAGAGTGGCGTGCGGCGGCCATGCAAGGACACGAACTGGGTAATCACACGATTTTTCATCCTTGCAGCGCCGCGTTGCCCGATAGAGGCTGGGTCTCGAGTTACTACAACATAGACGACTACGTGATTCAGGAGATTGTGGATGAGGTCACCATCGCCAATAGCTTCCTATACGCAATAGACGGGCGGAGCGAACGCACACTGACAGCGCCTTGCGGCGACATCGTCATCAGTGATGGAAACTACATTCCTGCCATGCGAGAGTTGTTCATTGCAGTCAAAGGGTTTGAATCCAATGACACGACCTTTGCGAATGAGTGGGGGCCAGTTGGCGTTTCCGGTTCGGAGCTGGTTGGTCGCTTAGAAGCGGAAGCAGCAAGTGGCACCAGGCTATTCAACATTATTTTCCATGGGGTCGGCGGGGATTATCTGGATGTGTCGTTAGAGGCGCATGATTATCTATTGAATTATCTGGTTGATAATCGCGAGACGTTCTGGGTTGATTCCTATATAAACATCATGAAGTACGCGTCCGATCACAGTGCGTTTGAGGCGATGCATGAGCTGGCCAAGTGAGCGCTTCTGGCCCAAAGCAGACACTGTGGAAGCGTCCACTAACGGCCAGAAGCGGACTTAAAAGCGGAAACGTCATGACTTCCGTTCCGGGCCTGTATGCGATATGACCGAATCCCGTTTTTCTGCCGAATTGGGCTTCAACAACCGCTTGATGGCGGGTAAAAAACCCTTAATCCGAACTCCGATATTCAGGTAAGAGGCAGTCCCGCGAACCAGCCCGCAAAAGCCTTCCATGTGGCCGTATCCCAAACTGTTAGCATGGCCGTCTGTGCCACTGCCAAAAGAGCCAGGGCGGGTAGGAACACATCGCGACGACCACTCGATTTCCAGTCCTTGATGACCAGAAAGATAACGATTACGTCAATGAATGCGAAGGTCATCCACTGAATGACCCCCGTCTCAAAGGGGACCTGGTAAAAATTCACTGCAATGATTCGCGCAAAGATGGGGTCGAGCATGGTGAAGGCAGTACATATCATCCAGCGCGCGTGAACGTCAGATTTTTTGCGGCGTACGATGGCCATCGTATAGAAGATGGCAAACAGGATAATGATGAAAATCTGAAGGCCGAATATGTAAAGACCTTCGTTATTCAATTGCCGCACGTTGAGTTTGTAATTGGCCAGAAACAAAGTTGATATCACGATGAGCGGCGCCAGGATATATGAAATCTTTCCTAACGCCCGGTGCACTGATCGGTGGTTGGTGCGGATGAGAAATGACTGGGCGACCAGCATGATGCACCAGGCAAACATGGCCAGGCCATGTACGTGTTCCCAGATGTTGTAAGAGCCGGGCGGACGCGTGAAATAGGTGACCCAAAAACCCCACACTGCAAAAATCGGGATCAGCACCAGAAAGTAAACGCTATTACGGAAGATCGACTGGTTGAAGCTCATGGCTTTCTCTCTTTAATTATTATGATCTCAGGTCGAGGGGGCGGACGCAGGAACCATAAGCATAGTTCAATGTCACCGATCAGCAAAAAACAGAATCAAGGCAAAAGCAAGTTTCTCAACTACTTTCGGCCAATAGCGGTCGCCGAAAGTGTCGTGAATCTAAGGGTCGGGTTGATCCTGACTAACCAGACTCTCATCAACCTCTTGGACGAAAGACTTGGGCCATGCTTGTGAGTCACGCACCATCGGCCATACAAAACCGGGACTGTTCATTGCAACGGAGGCGAACCAATCCTTCCATGGACCATATAGTCCTTCTGAGAAAACACCCGATTGCCTCGCCAGATGAGCACGCTCCCAAGCGACGAAATGAAGCTCCACGTAATACTGAAATCGGAGTAACTCCTCAGCAGATAGGCTGTTTAGATCGTTATTGCCCTTAATCAATATACGTGACAGGTCTTCGCTCTCAATAACCAAGACTCTCCGCTGATGTGTATAGGTCAAAAGTTCTGCTTGAATGTCCGCGTCAGACTCAATTGTAGTTCGTCGTATTTCGAGTCCGACGTAGATAAGGGAAAAGACGACCGCGATGGCCGAAATAATCTCGGCAATCGCAACCCAGGTTTTTAGTCTGCGAGTTTGCATTTAAGCTTCCTGTTAGCGCCAACCAGTGACTTTCCACTTTGGGTCATTTGCAGCGAGCAAATAGGCTACCATGCGAATGACTCCTTTGGGTCGATAGCGGTCATTCTCGGCGTGGCGTCAGGGGTTCCGCTCCTGGCCGAAAGCGGACGTCTTAACAGAAGTGCGAACATGCCCTGAAGGCCGAAAGCATCAGGCCAAGTGTTAGAATCAAGTCTCTTTTAGACTGACTCAAAGACAACATTATTTCCCGTCGTCATCAGGGAGTGCATGCATGAAGTTTTCCTCTTCCACAATTTTCTTCTTCGGGCCACTGTTGACGCTGGTCATGGCGACTCATGCTAATGCCGAGATCGTGGTTGGCGACCGCAGCGTGGGCTGCGCTGACGATCCGGCATGCATCAACCGTCTTCACCCCGAGATCCCGGTGGTTGCTAAAGCCGACCCTGGCGAGCCTATCGTGTTCCACGGCCGCGATGCTTTTGACCTGACTCTTGACCCGGACAAGTTCTCCAGCGCCAAAACCATGCCGCGTGAGGGAATCGGTATTGTGCATGCGTTGACCGGGCCGGTTTTTATCAACGGCGCGAAAGCGGGCGACGTATTGGCAGTAACCATCGAGAAAATGGAGCCTGATAATGTCGGCTGGACCGAAGCTGCGCCATACGGGTTTGCCGGTGATCAGTTCGGGACCGATGGGCGTTTTATTGTGTGGCGCATCAATGATGAGTACGCCGTCAGCGATGCGCTGCCGGGTGTGCGAATTCCAAACGCGAGCTTTCCTGGCGTGGTGACGACTTTACCCGGCGAAAAGCTGTTGGCCGAAGTGCTGGCGCGGGAGACGCAACTGCTCGAATCGGGCGGCGCCGTGTTGAACCCTGATCCTGTTGAGGCAGAACCGGCTGAGTTATGCGGCGTGGATGGCACTCAGCCATCAAAATGCCTGCGGACGATCCCACCGCGCGAACACGGTGGCAACATGGACATCCGCTACATAACGACGGGTACCACGGTATATCTGCCATGCTTTATCGATGGCTGCGGATTGGCAGTCGGAGATTTTCATTATGCACAGGGTGACGGAGAAGTAGCAGGTACGGCGATTGAAATGGGCGGCACGATGACAGTCACTGCCCGAATAGCCAAAGACCCGCCAGACCTGTCTCATGGTCCCCACTATGAGGGCCCGGCATCGGTTCTTGGAATTCCTTCGGAACGCTTCTATGCCGTTACCGGTTTCCCACTGAAAGCCAAAGGCAGCGTTCCTGCAGACCTTGCTTACCTGGATTCTCCCAGGATTGAAGGACTGACCAACCTTTCTGCCGACATCAATCTCGCTGCGCGAAATGCCCTGGCCGCGATGATCGACTACATCGTCACGGAGTATGGCTATGACCGGACGCAGGCCTACATGATCGCCAGTATCGCCGTGGATATGCGCATTGGTCAGTTGGTTGATGTGCCGAATGTCGGGGTGACCGCGGTGCTGCCTTTGGATATTTTTATCGATCGTGAGTGATGGACGGAGGTATTAGTTCAGCCGCGGCGCTCAGAAACGTATGCTTTTGCGACAAAGGAATGTAAGAACGCCCCGCGGACAAACCGTTCGCGGGGCGTTGATTTATTGCTAAATGACTTTTGCTGGTTTCTTGCCAGCAAAATATGTCTTACTTGATGGTGATCTCGCGAAGCATGTACGTGCCCTGAATCCTGCGAATTTTATTATAAAGTTCACGCACGGTTTCGTTGGCCTAATCCATGTTGGTCTGACCCCATGCATCCAGGAATTCGTTGTAACGCTCTCGGTTGGGTGCAATGTGGTCTGTACTCGCGAATTTAACCACCAACACCAGATCAAAGTCATCGGATGATCCGTATTGATTTGAATAAATGGCGTAGTCTTCGATGTGACCCAGTTCCTTGGCAACCTCATTACCAGCAACCCAGGTGTTTTTCAGTCCTTCCAGGTAGATACCCATTGCACCCGGATCAAGATCAGATATCTGGGGACAGTTTACCTATTTGGATTTAACTGAAATAAGTAAACTGTCCCCGGTTTCTCCATGACACAAATGTGCCACAACAAGCCATTTAGGGTTCAGTCTCATGCCGGTCGTTTAAGTTATGGAAGGGTCGGCTTTCGGCCAGAAGCGGCTATTAGAAATCGAGTCTATTTGGCACCACCGTTCACTTGGCGCAGTTCTGAAACTTCAACAGGACAGTCAGCTCGTACATTCATTGGTGTCCCGTTTTCGATCCAACTGCGAACTTGCGGACCCACCCTACCGGAGCCTTCGCTCACACGGGGCCACAGACATGCAGCGGCTGGATTAGTTAGCCAATTTTCGCCAAAGCCAACGAAACCGAGAGTTACGATGGCCTCCTCGTCTAAGAGCCCCTGTTCAACTTGAAGTAACGCTGTTTCAAACAGGCGCAAATCTGCTCTGACGCTTCGATCCGCTGCCAGCCAGTCCTCGTAACTCCAGGCCTTCAGGGCTTCTACATCGAAGCTCTGCTCGTACAACACATTAAGTCGATCATCAAAATTCTGGTGGAACTCGGCGGTAGCTATGCCTATTGCTTGAAACGCAGCGGCTTTAGCCTGAATGTTTGAGTTTCGCAGCTCGATGCCAACAAAAACGAGCGAGAGAATAATGCCGAAAATTCCGACGAGTTCGACATACGCTTTGAGTTTCTCTGGATTCATTATTTGGCGC
>DATFLY010000039.1:0-12627 GCA_035267185.1 Lysobacterales bacterium
GCTACAAAATGTAGCGGCTCAGGTCCTCATTGCTTGCCAATGCTTCAAGATGCTCGTCGACGTAACCAGCGTCAATTTCAAACGTTTCACCGGAACGATCAGGTGCTTCAAATGAGATGACGTCCAATAAGCGCTCCATCACTGTATGAAGCCGTCGAGCACCGATGTTTTCGGTGCTTTCATTCACTTTCCAGGCAATTTCAGCAATACGCTGAACGCCTTCTTTAGTGAAATTGAGTTTGACGCCTTCAGTGTTCATCAGTGCAGTGTATTGTTCAGTCAGTGATGCCTGGGGCTCAGTCAGGATGCGAGTGAAGTCGTCGCCTGTAAGCGCCCTCAACTCAACCCGAATCGGCAGTCTGCCCTGGAGCTCAGGAATCAGGTCTGATGGTTTGGCCAGGTGGAACGCGCCCGATGCAATGAACAGCATATGGTCGGTTTTCACCATTCCGTAGCGCGTTGAAACGGTGCAGCCTTCAACCAGTGGCAAAAGGTCGCGCTGAACGCCTTCGCGTGAAACATCTGAACCCCCCGAGGTGTAATCGGAGCGGCGGGTGACCTTGTCCAGTTCGTCCAGGAAAACGATGCCGTTTTGCTCTGCATTTTCCAGTGCCTGTTGCTTGATCTCTTCTTCATTGACCAGCTTGGCTGCTTCTTCCTCAACCAGGAGGGGAATGGCGTCTTTGACTTTCATTCGACGCTTCTGCTTCTTTTGCTGGTTCATGTTCTGGAACATGCCCTGCAACTGGCTGGCCATTTCTTCCATGCCCGGTGGGGTCATGATTTCCAGGCCGAGTTGCGCCGATACGTCAAACTCGATTTCCTTTTCGTCAAGCTCGCCACGAACCAGTTTCTTGCGGAATTTCTGCCGTGTCTCGCTGTTGTCTTCCTGCTCAGGAGCCGGCTCATTGGCAAATCCTGCCGGTTGACGTTTGGGCAACAGAATATCCAGTACCCGATCCACGGCTTCATCTTCAGCACGTGAGCGAACTTTCTTGACCTCCTGTTCCCGCGTCATCTTGATTGAAGTGTCCACCAGGTCACGAACAATGGATTCAACGTCTTTACCGACGTAGCCCACCTCGGTGAACTTGGTGGCTTCGACCTTGATGAAAGGTGCATTGGCAAGGTGTGCCAGGCGCCTTGCAATTTCCGTTTTGCCCACTCCGGTGGGACCGATCATCAGGATGTTCTTGGGCGTGATTTCGACGCGCAGGTCTTCATCAACATTCATGCGCCGCCAGCGATTTCGCAGCGCGATGGCGACGGCACGCTTGGCATCAGACTGGCCAATGATGTGAAGGTCCAGTTCCTGGGCAATTTCTCGTGGTGTCATTTGCGACATGTCAGGGCCTAATACTCGAGTGTTTCGATGGTGAGGTTGTTGTTCGTGTAGATGCAGATTTCTGCAGCGATTCCCAGCGCCTGTCGCGTAATTTCTTCCGCGTCCAGTTCGGAATGTTTCAGCAGGGCGGTTGCCGCCGATTGCGCGAATGGCCCGCCAGACCCGATGGCGATCAGGCCGTTCTCCGGCTCGATGACGTCGCCGGTGCCGGAGATCAGCAGGGAGTTATCCTTATCGGCAATGGCCAGCAATGCTTCGAGACGGCGTAAAACGCGGTCAGTTCGCCAATCCTTGGCCATTTCGACTGCGGCCCGCACCAGGTGTCCCGAGTGCTTTTCAAGTTTGCCCTCAAACCGTTCGAACAATGTGAAGGCATCGGCAGTGGCACCTGCAAAACCAGCGATCACCGTGTCCTTGTAGAGACGACGAACTTTCCTGGCATTGGCCTTCATGACGGTGTTGCCCAGTGTGACCTGGCCATCGCCGCCCATTACGACCTTGTTGTTACGTCTGACCGAGCAGATCGTGGTTCCCCGAAATGGGTGACCGCTAAACGCTGTCATGGATTTTTCCTGAAATGGCATGGCTTGCAAAAATGGGGCTGCATGCAGCCATTTACAAGAAACACTGTTTGTACAATTGGCAGGAGCGGCGCCCTCGCCGCGACAGTCGCGGCGAGGGCGCCGCTCCCACAGGACAACGATGGTAGAATTGCCGCTTTGAATTTTTCCCGAAGGCTCAATCGATGAGACTTGAAATAGATCCGAATTCCAATGTTCTGCAAGCGTTCCCTACGCTGATTGGCCGCTTCCAGGTGCCCAATGCTGCAGAAATCAACCCAACTCTTGAGGAAATCATCCTGAATCGGGAGAGGCAGCAGCCGGGTCCTTCTAAAAGCAACATTGGTGGCTGGCATTCTGATATTGATTTCCATATGTGGCCGGAAGTTCAGCGAACTGACATCGTCGAAACCATGCAGTCAGCCGTTTCTCACATGGTGGCCATGGCATCACAGTCTGCACGGTTTAACCTCAACTGTGATTTTGTTTCCTGGGCGAATGTAAACCGCGCCGGTTCTCACAACTCGGTACACAATCACTGCAATTCGCACTGGTCGGGTGTCTATTACGTGACTGTTCCAAAGTTTGATGAGGATGATATTCGGCGGGCAGGAGAAATCATGTTCTACGACCCTCGCGGTGCGGTGAACATGATGTTGCATCCAGGCCGTTGTAACGATGGCGAGGCGATACGGGTTTCACCCATTGCCGGGCACCTGCTGATTTTCCCGTCGTGGCTTTATCACAGTGTCAATCCGTTTAAGTCGGATGTGGTTCGTATTTCCGTGGCGTTCAATGCGAGAGTCGAGAATTTCGAGGAATTGGCGGCGCAGTAGGAGCGGCTTCAGCCGCGAATTCGATTCAGATCTGCTGTTCTCCCTGTTCTCCCTGTTCTCCCTGTTCTCCCTGTTCTCCCTGTTCTCCCTGTTCTCCCTGTTGGAGCGGCTTCAGCCGCGTGACCAAATCTATGTAGGAGCGGCTTCAGCCGCGACTGTCGCGGCTGAAGCCGCTCCTACAAAGCACACCGTCATCCCGGAAAGTGACATTCGCCTGTGGCGAATGTCACTTCTTCGCACGCGGATGGGCCTTGTCGTAAACGCTGGCCAGGTGCTGAAAGTCGAGATGGGTATAAATCTGGGTGGTTGAGATGTCGCTGTGCCCCAGCAATTCCTGCACGGCACGAAGGTCACCGGATGATTCCAGCATATGGCTGGCAAAACTGTGACGGAGCAGGTGGGGATATACGCTCTGGGGTAATCCCTGGTGTTTGGCCCAATGCCTGATCCGGGCCTGCACAGCCCGTCTTGAAAGCGCTTTTCCACGACGGCTGGTGAACACAGCAGATGTATCAAATCCGGACATCCCGACTTGCTCTTTTCTCCATGCCGCCAGCGCCGATGCAGCCATCCGGCCAATCGGGACCATGCGGGTCTTGTTACCCTTGCCCCTGACCGTGACCATCCCTCCTTCGAGTTCCACCTGGTTCCAGCCCAGTTCAGTGACTTCAGCCAATCGCAATCCGGAAGAATAGATCAACTCCATGATGGCCTTGTCACGGACGGCAATGGGGCTGTTGACAGGTATGTCCAGCAACCGCCCAACAGCATCTGCATCAAGGGTTTGCGGTAGTTTGCGTGCGCTTTTTGGTGCCCGAATGGCGGCTGCGGGGTTTTGTGTTGCCATTTTTTCGCGAAGCAACCAGCGGTAGAAACCCCTGATTGAAGAAAGGAATCGCTGCAGGCTCTTACCGCCGATACCGCGTCTGTGCAATGTCGCCACAGTAGTGCGGACATGGTGCTCACGAACCTCTTCGGGTTGCACAACTCCGGCTTCTGATAGCAGTTGACCGAATTTTTCCAGGTCACGCTGATAAGCCTCGCGGGTGCGTTCGGCCAGGCCGCGCTCGTCCCTCAGGTGGTCAAGATATTGTTGAGTCCGGTCCTGCATGTATGGGCCGGTCATGGTGTGAATAAGCTCAGGCGCTTCGCCGTTGTTCCTCCGGCTCCACGTTGGCGAGCGTTGTGCACACCACGTCCGCCAGTAATTCGAGGAACAGGGTTCCCATGCCAGGATAGAAACGTGCAGGGTCACTGCTGCCAATGGCCATCAGGCCATGTGCACCGTTTTTACCTAGTGGCATCAATGCCGTGGATTGCACCCACTTGGCGCGGGAGTCGAAAAGGAAATCCAGCTTGGTCTGGCTCAGCCTGCCACAGACGGTCTCGCCTTTTTCCAGGTGATCCTTGAATTTCTGGACGTCAGAATCTTCCCTGCTGACAAGGCGAATGGAATCCGCCAGTTCGTCATCAATGTCAATTTTAAGGCTGGTATCAAACAGGCAAACCCGGAAAATATCAGCATTGAAATCCTTCAGAAGGCTGTCGGATAGGTGTTGGAAAAACTCTGACATGTCCGAAGTGCTCATCAACTCAATGGTCAGTTGATGCAGGCGTGACATGAGCTGCTCGTTCTCGGAAGCAACATGGATCAGGTGGCTGAGCTGACGGTTAACCTCTTCATTCTTCTCTCTCAACAGTTTCACCTGTCGTTCGATCAGGGAGGCGGCAACGCCACTGCTGTGCAGCAACTGCTGGGATTCCAGCACTTCCGGGTTATTCTTCAGAAAATTAGGGTGCTTGCGGAGAAAATCCGCGACGACCTTTTCCAGCGATTCGTTTTTATTTTCACTCATCCAGTGTCCCTCTGAATACGTGTTCTGCCGGGCCTTTCATCGTCACCTGGTGTCCAGGGCCATTCCACTTTATCACAAGATGTCCTCCGGGTAGAAAGACGTTCACTACCGGTGAGACCAGTTTTTTTCTCGAAAGCGCCACCACAGCGGCACATGCGCCCGAGCCACAGGCCAGTGTTTCTCCCGCGCCACGCTCGTAAACCCGCAGGTGAATATTGTCCCGGTCGATTATTTCCGCGAAGCCCGCGTTGCAACCCTCAGGAAAGGCCGAATGTTTGCTTATCAATGGTCCATTGACCTCGACCGGCGTCGACCTGGTGCTTTCTACCAGCGAAACAGCATGGGGGTTTCCCATTGAAACAGTTGTCACGGAAGCTTCCTGACCATTGATCTCGAGGAGAATTTCGCCACTTTGCGATTCAGGTGCCGGTCTGGCATAAATCATGTTCAGGGGAATTTCTGAAGGTTCAAAATTCGGTTCTCCCATGTCGCACTCGAATTCGCCGTCGTCGCAAAGTCTCACTGTCACCAATCCGGAGGGCCCTTCAAGCAGTGCCGATGTGCCGGCTGTTTCTTCCCGCGCGTAATCAGACGGACCGAATTCGCCGCG
The DNA here is from genome assembly GCA_035267185.1 of Lysobacterales bacterium. Classification (GTDB taxonomy): domain Bacteria; phylum Pseudomonadota; class Gammaproteobacteria; order Xanthomonadales; family SZUA-36; genus JAUIBE01. The sequence continues at coordinate 5,208 of DATFLY010000039.1, forward strand.
GAGCATCAGGTAGAGAGCGATGCAACGTACGCCGTTGCCACATTGTCCGGCCGAGCTGCCGTCGGCATTGAACACGCGGTAACCTGCGGCACAATTTTTGTCAGTGCTGGATTCCAGAACTAAAATCTGATCGCAACCCACACCAAGTTTTCGATCGGCAAGGTGTGCGGCAAGCCGGGAGTCCGGTGGGTCACCAGACTCACGATAATCGAGCAGCACAAAGTCGTTTCCTGCACCGTGCATTTTGTGAAACTGGACTGGCATTCAGGGGCCGTTAACTTCCCTTCTTCAACAATGAAGTCTTTTCCGGGCTCTCGTCTTCATCTTCATCTTCATCCGAGGGGATTTCTATTGAATCGTCGATGCCAACCGGTGCAGAGGGTTCTGAAGGGGCTTCAGCAGCGGATTCGGATGGGGTTTCTCCGGGCAGGTAGAGCGGCCCGCGATAACCGCAGGCGGTAACAAACATCAGAATGACCGGCAAAAGAAGGAGCAGTCCTTTCTTCGAACGCTGGTTTTTGGCAAACAGATAAGATCGCATCGAGCTCAGGTTTCAGACAAGCAGGCTGATACACTATACGCCATGAATTCAAGTGATACAGCCACCACCCAGACGCCAGGCACAGACGCTGCCGGCGAGCTGGAAATTGTCGAGATCAACAGTGGTCCAAACCCAGATGCTGCAGTAATCTGGCTGCACGGCCTGGGCGCAGATGGTCATGATTTCGAACCAATTGTTCCCCAGCTTGGCTGGCCTGGTGCGCCTGATATCCGTTACGTGTTTCCGCATGCCCCGATTCGACCGGTCACCATTAATGGTGGCATGCCTATGCGTGCCTGGTACGACATTCTTTCGCTGACATCGGCGCGTGGCCATGATCGCGAGGGTGTGGTCGACAGTGTTAACCGGGTGGCATGGTTGATTGACCGGGAAATCGCCAACGGAATCGAGTCGAATCGCATTATCCTGGCCGGATTTTCACAGGGCGGGGCCGTTGCATTGCAGTTGGCACTTCGGTATCCGAAAAAACTGGCCGGCGTTGTAGCCTTGTCCGGCTACCTGCTGTTTCCTGATCGAATTGAGGCGCAGCGAAGTGAGGCCAATGCTTCACTTCACGCATTCTTGGCCCATGGCACAGTTGACCCGGTGGTGCCGATTGAAATGGGTGAGTCAGCGGCAAAGCAGCTGGAATCCATGGGGCACCCTGTTGAATGGCACACATACCCAATGGAACATGCAGTGTCCCCTGAAGAAATCCAGCATCTTTCCAACTGGATGCGGTCCCGGCTGGAGTAGGATTTGAGCTTGCCCCGGGGCCCCAACTCAGCTCAAAGATCCGCCAAAGCGCCGGCTGGCGTGTATCCGCCGTCATTTTGCAATTGGCGACATCTCCTGACAGTGGTCCTGATCACCGAGCTTTCAGTATTGTTGATTGGCATCGGCAGGGGCATGCTTTTTGACTGGAGCTGGTGGGTGATCACCTCTATTTATGCACAGTGGATGGCCTTGTTTTGTGCCAGCGGAGTGTGTTTTCTGAGCAGCTGGACACATCGCCTGGGGCCCAGGGGTGCGTGGATCGGAAATGCCATCGTTGTCTTGTTCCTGGCAGCAATTTTTTCCAGGGCAGCCTGGTTTCTTTCCCAGGACCTTGGACTCCAGGGTCAGACAAGCAGTGGAACATTTGTGTTGAGCACGGCTTTGGCTGTGGGCCTGGTGACCACTGCTTTTTTCAGATACCTGCTGATTCGAACACGCTGGAAAGCACAATTGATTGCGGAGTCTGAAGCCAGGGTGCAAGCTTTGCAGGCGAGAATCAGGCCTCATTTTCTGTTCAATAGTCTCAATACAATTGCCAGCCTGATACCGGAAGACCCTGAAAATGCCGAAGCGGCAACCGAGGATCTGGCAGACATTTTTCGGGGCAGCATGCGACGCGCTGACCGGCTCATCAGCCTGGAAGAGGAATTGCAGCTCGCCAGGCAGTATCTCGATATGGAAAAACGCCGGCTGGGTGAGCGTCTGAAAGTGGAATGGCGTGCTGATGAACTGCCACCGCGTGCAACAGTGTTGCCTCTGATGTTGCAGCCTTTGCTCGAAAATGCAGTCGCGCATGGAATCCAGCCGCGTGCAGCTGGTGGCGAAATTGCTGTGTATGGTCGGGCCGAAGGCGATAATATTGTCATCACGATCGGAAATCCGTTGGCGCCGGCAGGGGTTGATAAGCCTGGCCATGGGTTGGCACTGAATAACATACGTGAGCGTCTGAAGCTGGCCTTTGGCGGACGTGCGAGCCTGATAACCAACCAGGATTCGGATCGTTTTTATGCGGTTTTGAGCTTTCCTTATGTTGAACATTCTGATTATTGATGATGAGAAACCGGCGCGTGATCGGTTGCGCCGAATGTTGAGCAATATCCCGGGATGCCAGGTCTGCGGAGAGGCTGGGGATGGTATTTCGGCTTTTGAGGAAATTCAGGCCCTTGGTCCTGATGTCTTGCTGCTGGATATTTCGATGCCAGGGATTGATGGTATGACCCTCGCTGAACGATTGAGAAATTCAAACGAAGTCAACCCCGTCCCTGCCATTATCTTTTGCACAGCATTTGAAGACCAGGCCCTCAGGGCACTTGATAACCAGGCCCTGGATTACCTGGTCAAACCGGTGCGGTCAGCGCGGCTGGAGCAGGCTGTCGACAAAGCAAGACACTTCCTGCTGGGTGCACGACAGAAGGAAGAAACTGATTTCCTTCGTTCCACTGTCGGTGGAAAAGTGTCCCTTATTCCGGTGCGGGGTGTGATCTGTTTGTTGTCGGAAGACAAGTACACAACGGTCGTTTACGAGGAAGGCCATACCGTGATCGATGATTCTCTGACCGAGCTTGAACGCCGCTATGATTCGTATTTTTTGCGGGTTCATCGAAATGCGCTGATTTCCAAGCATCATGTTCGTGGCCTTGAGCGAACTGCTGATGGTCAGGCCCTGGCGATATTGGCGGGAACCGACCGTAGGCCTATTGTGAGCCGCCGTAATCTTTCCGCTTTGCGAACATTATTGAATGAATTCTAGACAGGTATCGACTTGAGCGAATTAATAAGAATTGCCACACGAAAAAGTGAACTGGCACTTTGGCAGGCCAACCATGTGGCTGACTTGCTGCGCCAGCATCACCCTGGTTTGACTGTTGAATTGCTGCCGCTTTCAACCCGTGGAGACAGGATCCTTGATACACCATTGGCCAAGATCGGCGGTAAGGGTCTGTTCCTCAAGGAGCTGGAGCGCGCTCTTTTTGCGGGCGATGCAGACATTGCCGTCCATTCGATGAAGGATGTGCCGGTTGATATGACCGAGGGTCTGGTGATTGATGCCATTCTGGAACGGGCCAACCCGCTTGACGCGTGGATTTCCCATGGAAACACTTCGATGGATGAGCTGGAAGAAGGATCCATTGTGGGTACCAGCAGTTTACGTCGCCAGGCCCAGTTGCTTGAGCGACGTCCGGACCTGGTCGTTAAGAGTCTGCGTGGCAATGTGAATACACGAATTGCAAAATTCGAATCCGGTGAATACAACGCAATCATCCTTGCCACGGCCGGATTGCAGCGTCTTGGTATGGGTGACCGGATCAGCACACAGCTGCCTGCTGACCATTGGTTACCAGCCCCGGCACAGGGTGCAATTGGTGTCCAGTGCCGTGAAGGTGATGAGCGTACCAGCGCATTAATACGCTCACTCGATGATGCATTAACACGTCGCGTGGTGTCCGCAGAGCGCGCACTCTCGCACCAGTTGGGTGGAAGCTGCCAGATGCCGCTGGCTGCTTTTGCTGAGGAAGAGGAAAGTGGAACAATCGAATTACGGGCGCTGGTCGGGAGCTCTGATGGGCGCAGGATTGTACGCGCCAGGGCAGTGACCTCCGGGAAAGATCCGGTTTCGGCCGCCGCGGAGGTTGCCGAGGCCCTTCTGGCCCAGGGGGCAGATGACATCATCCAGGCAGAAAAAGAGTTGGCGGAAAATTGAATCAGGAACGAAAACGCTTTTCGCACGTCCTGATCACGCGCCCACAGGAAGATGCAGAACGATTGTCATCGAGGTTGTCCTCAATGGGCATCAATTCAATTGTTCAGCCAGCGCAGGAGTTTGAGCCAAGGCAAATTTCTGATGAGGAATTGGATAAGTTGTCGAAGCTTGGATCCCCAAGGCTGCTGATATTTACCAGTCCTCGCTCTGTCGAATTCGGAATGCCACAATTGTCTCAATCGATTTGTAGCGGAGCACAATTCGCTGCCATTGGACCGGCAACCGCGCAGGCATTGAAGGTAAGAGGTCGGATGGTAGACATTCGGCCCGGCAACGGTTTCACCAGTGAAGCTCTGCTAAAGGAACTTGCAGCACGACAAAAGGGTGAAGATGGCAACGCACTGGTCATCAGTGCCCCGGGTGGGCGGGAAATCCTGCTCGACCGACTCGGTGAGCATGGCTGGAATGCCAGGCCGGTTTGGGTTTATGAGCGCAGGGCGGCGGACATTCGGGAAGAAGCTGTCAAAGCCATCGGCGATGCAGACCATTTGTTGACTGTCTTTACCAGCGGAGAAGCAATGAATGCACTTTCCCAAAGGCTGCCGCCATCGGCGTGGTATGCAATTTGTCGCGGTGAATGGCTGGTGATTTCAGAGAGACTACAGCGGTTGGCAAGGGCTTTTGGCCCGTCAGGCGTGCATTTGGCCAGTGGGCCGCAAAATGCTGACCTTGCCACTGCAATACGATCAATTATCTGAGGCGATTAATGACTTCAAAGGACGAACCATCGGCTCTGGACAAAGCGTTAGGTGTCGATAACAGCGGTGATAAAGCCGGATTTGATCCAGACAAAGATCCGGATTCTTCCAAACCGCCATCGGAGCGTTCAGGGATTTTTGCTGGCGTGGCTGTCATGCTTGCTCTTGCCGCCCTGGCTTTGTCCGGCTTGCTGTGGCTGGAAGCTCATGACGGAGGGGATCAGTCAGGCCAGCAGCTTGAAGCAAGTCTGCAACGATTGCAGGAAAATCAGTCGCGTCAGTCCCAGGCCCTGTCGGGCCTGGAGCAACGTCTGCAGGGCATGTCTGCTGGCATTAGCCAGGATGATATCGGTGGGTTGGAATCAGGAATTGCGGATCAGGCCACAAGGATCAGCAGCCTTGAAGAAGCCCTGGGTAACCAGAGCAACCATGCGCGTAGTCTCCAGCAAGCCATCGACTCTCTGCAGGCCCGATTAAGGGTTGCTGAATCGGGACTTGCAGCGACCACGCCGTCTTTAGACAATGCACCTGCCCGGCTTGACCTGGCCACGGTCGAATACCTGCTCAGGCTCGCGCCAGAGCGTTTGATGCTGTTTCACGATGTTCGTGCAGCAGACCAGGCATTGATACAGGCAGATTCGCAGCTGGCGGCCATGGATAATCCCATATACATCGGCCTGCGCCGGCATATTGCAGATGCAAGACAGGAACTGGCGAATACACAACTTCCGAATGCCATCGAAATTTCGGCACGACTTGATGATGCCCAGAATCAACTCGCGAGCCTTACATTTGGCGGCGAATCTAATGCTGCTGCGCAGTCCGCATCGAGCCATGGTGAATCGTCACAAGCTGAGGCTGGCTGGTGGGAGCGGCTAAAGGCATCGCTTTCGAGCCTGGTGACTGTTCGTCGCAGTGCTGCCGACTCCAGTGAACGCCTGACAATCGAAGACAAGGATCTGCTAAGGCAGGGATTGTGGATGCAGATCGAGGGCGCCCGACTTGCACTGATGCGCAATGATCAGGCCTCGTGGCGGGACACTTTGGCACGGGCGGAACAGGTTCTCGAGCGCTGGTTTGATGAATCAACGTCTGAGTACATAGCGCTGCATGGCGAGCTGGACGCCCTGGCGGATGTTTCCATTTCGCCGGAACTGCCTGATATTTCCGGGCCTTGGGCACAGCTACAGTTGATTCGACAGACTACCGGACAGCCTGCAGGAATTTCCAGGACTACCCAGGACTCTGCCCAGGAAGTGACAACCCGGAATTCGGAAGAGGCATCTTCAGAGGTGATCGAAGATGAGGCCGGATCAGAGAGCACAACATCGCCTGCGCCTGTGCCTGAACCAACACCGGAGTCAGATTCAGAGAACACGGACGGGCCTTCACCTGATCTGATCCAGGCTGATGAAGCCGCGACTGAGTCAGGGCAGGTGGACGATTCCTGATGAAGCGATCTTTTGCCATTCTGATCATCGTTCTGCTGGCATTGCTGGCAGCAGCGCTGGCTCCGATGCTCAAGTCCGATCCCGGGCTGGTTCAGGTTCATATGTTTGGATGGAGCATTGAGACCAGTGTCCTGATCCTGGTCATTGCCGTGCTGCTGATCTGGCTGGTTGCTGCTTTCCTGCTGAGGCTGTGGCGACTGCCCGCAGAGGCTGCGCGTCGCATGGGGGATAAAAGGGCACTGGCTCATCTTGAAAAAGGCCTGCTCGCTTTGACAGAGGGGGATTGGCGAACGGCAGAGCGCGCACTCCAAAAATCTACCAATGCCCAGGGCAAAACCACCGCTCGATACCTGGCTGCAGCCCAGGCAGCTGATGGGCAGGATGAGGCAGGCAGGGCTGAGTGGTACCTCGAGCAGGCTGAAGAGGGAGGACGTAAACAACGCTTTATCGTGGCGCTGACCCGGGCAAGAATTCTGTGTGGCAACAAGCGCTACGAAGAAGCCCGGCCGTTGCTGGAAGATTTGCAAAGCCGACGCAAGCGACACCCCCAGGTTCTTGAGCTCTTGACGGAATGCTATCGTGAACTTGGGGACTGGGATGGAATGCAACGAATCCTGCCTAACCTCAGGAAAGCGGGCATTGTGGATGATGAGCGAGCTCAGGAACTGTCATCTCAATCGGCAGTCGCCAAGCTGCGGCAGAGTCCGGACCTTGATTATCTGACGGCCGCTTACCAGGGCCTCAACAAGCCAACACAGCGGTTGGCCGAAGTGGCGCGCGCTTATGCTGAACGGGCCATTGAGTTGGGGGACCCGGCGAGGACCGAATCGGTTTTGCGATCAGTCCTCAAGCGCGAATGGCACTCGGCATTGCTTATTCCTTATGGCGTTCCGGGTCCGGATGACGCCACGGTTCGCCTGAAGCAGTGTGAGAAATGGCTTCAGCTCCATCCTGAGGATTCAATGCTGCACCTGGCTCTGGGCAGGCTGTGTGTCGGTGAGCAGTTATGGGGTAAGGCAAGAGAGCACATGATTCGCAGCCTCGAATTTGAACCTTCCATTATTGGCTATGAGTCACTGGGCCAGTTGCTGGAGAGAATGGGTGAGCTGGAAACGGCCATGGCATGTTTCCGAAATGCCCTTCGAATGAGCCAGGGCAAATCCCCGGAGCCATTACCCTCTGATCCCGCAAA
>DATFLY010000040.1:0-2666 GCA_035267185.1 Lysobacterales bacterium
GGTCGCACCGAATCCATCCTGATGTCGCTGCCCCCATTGGTCCGCTGGCAATACGACTGGAAGCCCGAGCCAGGCTCCGAAGAGGCCGATCTGTACGAGAATTACCTGAGGCCCCGAGACTGGCTTGGCGACTGAGTAAGTGCGGTCCCCGAAAATACAAACAGGGTAGGCCGCGATGCGAGATCCTCGCAAACCTTGGAGGCATCCACCGGGCTGAACTGCGTTGAAAAACACGCGGTAAATACTTCCCTGTACGCTCGGATGATTCGTCCCTGAATCATACGGTTTTTCAACGCAGTTCAGCCCGGTGGATGCCGCGGATTCCGAGTTTCTGTGGGTAGGTATGGAAAAGTGCCCTGAGATTCAGTCTAGCTCTCACGCTCAAGCCGTATTGTGGGATACCTTTCAGAAACCGTATGCGGCAGGGAAGCAGGCCAAAGGCGACGTGATGAAAGACACGAAGTGTCGTAATTAGGAGCCGACGCCGTCGCGGCCGCATCCGAGTCTACAGGGATGTGTTTACAGCGCAGGCACATTTGCAGGTACGGCTTTCGTCTCTTGGAAAGAAGTGCCTGAAAATGGCCGCTGCGCATGTGTTTTCGAAAGGACCCAACCTGTCCGGTGCCCACTTGAGGCCGCAGACTCGTTACAATCCCCGCCCATGATCCAATTCTCACAACTTGCCCTGCGCCGTGGCACCCGACTGCTGCTGGAAAACACCAGCCTGCAGATTCATCACGGCCAGAAAGTGGGTATCACAGGCGCGAATGGTTGCGGCAAATCCAGCCTGTTCGCGTTGATGTTGGGCGAGATATCCGTCGATGCAGGGGAGCTACAGGTACCGCAGGACTGGGTCATCTCGCATGTGGCCCAGCAGTCTCCCAATGACGAGCGTGCATCGATTGAATATGTACTGGATGGCGATGCAGAGCTTCGAGAACTGGAGCGCGAGATTGAACAGGCTGAGCGCGAAGAGCGAGGTGAATTGCTTGCCGGCCTGCATGATCGCTTTGAGACCATTGGCGGTTATGCAGCCCGAAGCCGGGCGGGCCAGCTGCTGCATGGGCTTGGATTCAAAGCCGGTGATGAAGACCGTGCGGTGACCGAGTTTTCGGGTGGCTGGAGAATGCGACTCAGCCTGGCTCGTGCCCTGATGAGTCGCTCTGATCTCTTGTTGCTGGACGAACCCAGCAATCACCTTGATCTTGATGCGGTGATCTGGCTGGAGGGCTGGCTGAGAGCTTATGAAGGCACCCTGCTGCTGATTTCTCATGATCGCGATTTCCTGGACAATTGTGTCGACCAGATCGTCAACATCGAGCATGGCCGGGGAAAAATGTATACCGGCAACTATTCTGCTTTCGAGAAAATCCGGGCAGCGCAACTGGCATTGCAGCAGGCGCAGCACAAGAAACAACAACGTGAAATCGAACACATGAAGTCGTTCGTGGAGCGCTTTCGATACAAGGCTTCCAAGGCGAAACAGGCCCAGAGCCGGCTGAAGGCAATCGAACGGATGCAGGAGATTGCACCCGCGCATGTCGATTCTCCCTTTCAATTCAGGTTGCTGGAACCTGAAAAGCTTCCGCAGCCCCTGCTGAAACTGGATGAGATCGCCGTGGGCTATGGCGACAACATTATTCTGGAAAATGTGAACCAGACCATCTTCCCGGGTGATCGAATCGGACTGCTGGGGCCCAATGGTGCCGGTAAATCGACGTTCATCAAATTGTTGGCCCGGCAGCTTGAGCCGAAAACGGGTGAGCGGGTTGATGCCCGTGATTTGCGCATAGGCTATTTCGCTCAACACCAGATTGATCAGCTGAATCCAGACGAGTCGCCGCTGGAGCACCTTGCACGCCTTGATCCGGATGCAAGGGAGGGAGAGCTGCGAAAGTGGCTGGGCGGTTTCGGATTCTCCAACGACACCGTTTTCATGAACACCGAGCCATTTTCGGGCGGTGAGAAATCACGCCTGGCTCTGGCCCTTCTTGTTTACCGACGCCCCAACATGCTGTTACTTGATGAACCCACCAATCACCTTGATCTTGAAATGCGACAGGCGCTTGCAGTAGCACTCCAGGAATTCGACGGCGCCATGGTCATTGTTTCCCACGACCGTCATCTGCTGCGGGTTTCGACCGACACATTGCTATTGGTGAACGATGGTGAAGTGGATGATTTTGACGGGTCGCTTGATGACTATCCGAAATGGCTGGCGGATCGATCTCGTGGCGCGCGCGCTTCCGGCTCGTCCAAAAGTACGCCAGACCCTGTTGATCGCAAGGCACAGAAAAGACGCGAGGCAGAACAACGGCAACAGCTCTCACCCATTCGGAAAATTGTCAGGGAAAGCGAAAAGGAAATTGAAAAGCTCAACAGGCGCAAGGCGCGGCTTGAGGAAGAACTGGGCGATACTTCGCTTTATGAAGACGGTGGTGGAGAAGAGCTGAAACGATTGCTGGCTGAGCAGGGCGAGGTCAAAAAGCGGCTTGATCATGAGGAGGCGCGCTGGCTTGAAGCGCACGATGAGCTGGAGCAGAAACTGGCTTCAGCCAAACAACATATAACATGATTTTTTTACTGAGGTACAACATGATGAAATTACTCAGGTCTGGATTGTTTGTTCTCTTTGTCTTGTCAGGCGCTCCGTTGCAGGCCGAAGC
>DATFLY010000041.1:0-6008 GCA_035267185.1 Lysobacterales bacterium
ATATCCCGACACACTTTCGTCGGGTGGCGAGATATAAGATCGTCCGTGTTTACGGTTCGACTTCGTCCGTATAACTCGCCCCCTTAATTTGTTATTTAACATACTCCTAAATCTCCGTTTCGTCCAATCCGGCAGCCTGCACCTGCAAAAGTTCACAAGAGCAGGCCGGACCTCCTGCTAGTAGACCCGGAGAGCAAGAATAAAATTCCGTCCGTTGGGCCTGGCAGGGTGATCTCCCTATCCCGGGAAGGTTTTGCTCCCGGGAATTTGCGAAGCATTGGTCAGAAATCAAACCTCGCACCGAGGATAAAGTTTCTGCCGATTTGTGGTGCCTGGTCCTTCAGGAACGAGGTGCTGTTGCGGATGTCTTCGTCCAGCAGGTTCTTGCCTTTCAGGTAGAGTTCCACACCGGTTCTGTCACCCAGGATGAACTGGTAGGACAGCTCGGCGTCCAGAAGGTCATAGCCAGGCGTCGCGGTTTCAAATTCCGCGGTGTCGGTGTGGTCGTCTGCATGAATCCAGGTCACGTTGCCGGCCCATGCCATGCGATCCCAGTCCACGCCCAGTCCAAGGCGTTGCGGTGGAATGCGGGGCACGTTGCTGCCATCGGCAAGCTCGGCATCAACCAGGTCATAGAAGCCGAACACCTGCCAGTGGCCTGCGACATTGTCTCCCAGGTCCCAGCGGATTTCTGCTTCGCCGCCGGTAAATTTGGCATCCTGCTGCGACCAGAGCCTGATCGGCAGGCCATTTTCTATTTCACCTGTATCGGCCTCGTAGATGTAATCGTCGAAGTCGTTGTAGTAAAGAGAAATGCTGCCGGTCACCGGACCACCGTGGGCACGCCAGGAAATTTCATAATGACGGTTGGTTTCTTCAACCAGGTTGGGATCACCGACCTCGAAAGTCTGCGTGGCCAGGTGTGGTCCGTTGGAGAACAACTCCGCATCGTTGGGTGCACGTTCGGCGCTGGCAAAAGTAAATGCAAAGTGGCTGAAGTCATTCGCATGCCATACCGCCGAGGCTGAGAAGCTGAGTGGACTAAACCCGCGGGAAGCGGCTTCCGGCATTTCATCCTCGTGCTCTCCTTCTTCCTCGTGGTGATGCTCGGTCAGGAACGAGTCGATACTCACGTCCTCATAGCGAATACCCAGATCCAGGCGCCAGTTATCAAATTCAGCGGATTCAACCCAGAACAATGCCCAGGAATCAGTGGTAGAGGGTGGTACAAATGCCTCTTCACCCAGGGCACTGAAATCACGGTCGGTCCACTGACCTCCGAAAGCGCCGGTCCAGCGTCCGCTTGGGTTGTGGCGCAGTTCCAACCGCGCATCAGTTGTTTCACTGTCGAAAACGGTGCCGGTTTCCGCGCCTTCGAACTCCGTGTGTGTGTAATCCGTTACCGCCAGGTTGAACTTCAACCGCTCAAAGCCGGCAAAAGGATTCTGCCCGACGACCAGGGCATCGTAGCGTCGGGAGTCGAGGTCAATGGTGACAACTTCCTCTTCCTCTCCCTGATGCTCTTCTTCGTGTTCCCCCTCCTCTTCTTCCCCATGTTCATGACCATGTGCGCCGGGGATACCATAGTTGGAATCGTAAATCGTGTAGGACATACCCGCCGTCCACGATTCACCTATCCAGCTGGCACCAACTGCGCCTCCGTCGTTATCGAGGAAGCTGTTCTCAAGCACGCCGAACACTTCTCCTTCTCCGTGCTCGTCGTGGTCCTCGTCATGATTATCATCGTAGAGATCTGCAGCACCAGGGATGTCATAGTCATCCGTGCGTCGATAGAAGCCGTTTGCATGAACAGCGAAGGAACCGGAGCCAAAATCGATTCGCCCGGCGCCAAACTTCTGGTCAGCTGCAGAATCAAACTGCGTCATTGCCCGACCCTCAATACCGTCTTCCGGGACTTCCATCGGAATCACGTTGGTTACGGTGTTGACAACTCCTCCAATCGAGCCGGAACCGTAAATCAGTGTGGCGGGACCTCGCAGAACTTCCATTTGGTCTGCCAGGAATGGTTCAGTCGGGACCGCATGATCCTGGCTGATGGCGGATGCGTCCGATGACGTCATGTTGTCATTCAGCACACCAACCCTGACGCCTTGCATTCCACGAATGACTGGCCGGCCAACATTTTGACCAAAGCTTGCATTTGACAGCCCTGGTAGTCGCGCGAGTGTGTCGCCAATGTTGTTGTTCAGCTCTCGGGCCAGGGCTTCATTACTTAATACCGTGGCGGACTGTGACATTTCCACAACATTGCGCGGCAGGGGCGTTGCGGTGACCACAATTTCTTCCAGAACATCATGTACATGATCTTCCGCGTCATTAGCGGTTTGCGAAAAAGCGGTCTGGTGGCAGCCAAGACAGGCGCAAATTAATGCGATCCGTGAATGGCGAATTGAAATTCCTATATTCATCTCTACACCTGATATATCAGAACCCCGTCGAAAGACGGGTTAAATCATAAAAACAGTGGTTTACAAGGTTTTAGAGAGAAATTGGTGGAGCACGCTGGAAGTAAGGAAGCTGAACATCAACCAACACAAAATACGAAGTGGTTGAGACATGCGTGTGATTAACGCAGGGTATGGCAATCCGCTGATGCTCGACAGTTGCCAGGCCGTCCAGGTTGGTGGAGAACGAACAGGTTGCACACAACTCCTGGGTAGAGTTGTGCCAGTGAGAAATCTCATGAGCGACAGCCACACTCTGGGCAGCAACAAGCACGACCAGCAATGCTGCTCGTGTGAATCTCGCCCAGGACAGTGACAGTCGTCTCATAAGGACAACATTATAGCTATCAAAAACGCTCGAGACATCATCTTCAGGGTCTTTCTGTCTTGCAGCGAACACAGGCTGACCCTGATCGAAAAAAATCGCCACGCTGGCACTGAGGCTTTCAGCGTGGCGACAGCGATCAGGACCTATAAGGGCCAGAATTGCGCTTAATGAGTCCTACGAGGAAGGATTGAATGATGGGGGTCTTTCGCCCAATTGTCCTGAGCATGCCATTGCAACCTCGTTTGGATCTGCGCCATTTTCGGCATAGGTCAGCATGTAGCCATGTGGGCCCGGTCGAAAAACGAACGGTGTGCCGAGATTCTCGACCATGCTTTGAAATGAGCCACCTACCTCTTCATTTGTCAGTCCCGGGGCATAGAACATGACATGAGGTGGGACTTTCAACACCGCGCCGGCGGAAGCCACATAAATAAAGTTGTATTCCGACATCATGTAGTTGACTCCCGCCCTGTCTGCGGTCTTGTATAAGCCACCTTTCAGTTTTTGCTGATTTGCTGCTTCGATTGTTTCAAAATCGGCGCCGGCTAAAACCATTTCACTGCGATCAATGATGGCGGGTAAAACGGTGTCGATACCCTCGCGATCCATACATTGTGGAATAACTGAATCAGGGTGGTTACGTTCGACAATACAGGTGAACGGGCCACTGCCTTCAATCACTTTTTCGTAATGGTCTCCGACCAGTGCATAAACCGAAGTCTCTTCTCGCAGGCGTTTGGGCAGGGCGCTGCGTGCAATTGCAACTTCGCAGTCTTGCGAAAGCGCCAGGCGGTCTGCAGCCTGGGCGGGGGTGATGAAGATGGCCGTCAGGGCCAGGGTCAACGCGGTTAAGCACAGCTTGTGGGTTATGACTCGTAACATTGGGTACTCCTCAGCCTGGGTTTTTCACATGATTGAGTGGGAAGGCGAAAAATAGCGGGCCAGTTTCGCTCTGTCCCGAACTGTTTTGCGAGCGTTGGATCTGGTTTTCCATTGGTAGACTGCAATCAAGCTGATGACCTGAAAAAACCGGGCCTAACGGTCGCGGGTAAGGTGTCAGGCCCGGTTCAAGAAAATAGCTTGTCCGTCAGATCATTGACCAACGCTGCTTTGAGCAGCCTTATTCCTGATTACCTCGGCATCCTCAGGCAGCATGTAGCCATCCCGCACAAGCTGATTGACTGCCTTAACGGCTTTGGAAACGTACTTGCCATGGTTGCGATAAAGCCCTGCCAGTTCTTCTTCGGAGAATGGGAAGAAGCTTGGTGCGAAGGAGCAGGGTCCGAGGCCTGAGTTGAAAGGAAGATAGCTGCCCAGGGGCGCCTCGAGATCAGGAATGCGGATACCGCCCAGGGCATTACCAAAATCATCCCGCGCCACGTCATTGGTGCCATTCAATGCAATGTATTCGCTTGCCGGAGGCAGGATGCCATCGGTGACCCACAAGCGCAGGTGATGAAGAGCGGCGCTGATGTAGGGTCCCATATCGACATCACCGGTCGGCTGGTGGTCGCATGAAGGCAGCGGAAAGCCAAAATCCCGAATCATCGTGGCGTTGACTTCATTCGTGGTGGGCGTGTCGGCGTGGGTGGTGCCGGCCACTTCCCACTGCCTGTAAATGTCTGAATCGGGTTGCCTGACCTCGTTGGCCGGAAAGGTGAAAAGCTCCAGCTCGGTTTCAGACGCTGTACGGAAGTAGGGTGCATCGACCGAGTTGTAACGACGGTCGTCGAGATAAAAGCGGCCGATGAAGGCATCAGGATCGCCACTCCAGATGGGATGGGCAGCCGCGTTGCCGTTGGCGCCCAGGTATCCGTCAAATGCCGTTGTACCGTCTGCTGCTGTTTTGGCCTCGTGCAGTTCATTGCTGAAAGTCGTTAGCCAGTCTTCACTCTGCGAATAACCTGCCCCGATCATGTGGCTGATTTCATAGTTCGCCAATGGGTTTTCCACATCGGCAGGGTCCTGCAACAGGACAGCAATATCACCAAATGCATCGTAGCTTTGTCCGCGCTCGATGATGTTGACCGGGGCGTAACGTAATGGATCAAAGCCCTTCAGGGCATCGACCGCAATCGGTCGAATGGTCATACCTACCCAGATATAGCCTTCCCGCATCAGGAGATCCTGGGTGTATTGCCAGATGAAATCGATGTCCCAGGTGGCCGTTGGATTCATCATTTCAAAAACTACAACACCATTGAATTCAGCCGGATTTTGCGGGCGTCGAATCATAATCCGGGTGGTGTAGGGAACATCGGGCGTCATCACCTGCAACTCGAGGTCACCGTCATACTCGTAGATGTTTGCGTCACCGGACACGAAATATTCATCTTCAACGTAGCCTTGTGATGCCAGGTCGGTGACTGCCGACCAGAAGGGAGTTGAGTCAGTTGAGGTGGGGACAAACTCTGTTTCGATTGCAAATGCCGGGTGTGCCAGGAATACAGTCGACAAACCGATGAGCCAGAGCCTGGCTGATGTTGCAAGCAGTGATTTTCGGGACAAATCAGGCTGGTACCCGGTGCCTTTGCCTTGAATTGATCCTCGTTGCAGAAATGGTTTCATTGGGTGATTTCCTTTGATTGGTTGTGCCTGGATTTGAGTCCGAAGACTTGTCTCCCCGGATCACACATCAATCTTTATCGTCGATTCAGAAAATCAGCCATGGTTATTTTTCGAGTGGCCTGTTTGTATTTGCGAAGCGCATCCGGAAAATCGCAGGTATGTGCGAAAGAGGCAATAATCAGAGCAGATTGGCTGGAGCGGAACAGCGAATTGATGGGCTGGCTGGTGATGAGGTTGAGTCCGGGATCTCCCGATTTCGTTGTTTTTTAGTTTGCTTTTCCATTCAGTGACATGCAAGTTGATGCGGGCCATGTGTCACGAAGAACAATGGCGATGATGCTTGAAATGATCAAAAGCAAAAACTTGAGGGAGAACAAATGCCAGGGCTATTCTCGCTCAGGGTATTACCGGTAGTTTTTCTTGCCTGGATCGTTCAGGGTTGCGATCGTGCGCCAACGACCGGGTACGCTGATATCGTGTTTAAGAGTGGCGCGGTTTACACGCTCGATTCCCAGAAACCCTGGGCTGAGGCTGTGGCAGTTAAAGATGGAGTCATCACCTACGTGGGCGATGAAGCAGGCGTCTCGGCCCACATCAATCAAGAAACAGAAGTGATCAGCATTGGCGAAGGCATGCTGATGCCAGGT
>DATFLY010000042.1:0-10904 GCA_035267185.1 Lysobacterales bacterium
AAACCATCAGTCCAGGCAGACCCTTGTGCTTGTTCTAAAAAAACCTGGTGTGGGGGGACTCTCGCCGGCCTGGAGCTTTTTCGAAAACCGTATGATTCATGGACGAATCATCCGAGCTTACAGGGAAGTATTTATAGCGTGTTTTCGAAGAAGCTCCAGGCCGGTGAGAGTTACACATAAAGAATTTCATCGACCATCCCGCAAGGTCGTTTGAGCTTGTTCAGGCCATGGAAGGCCTGTATACGCGGGTCCATCAAGCGGCAACACGTGAGGGAAGTCCACCGTTTTTATGGTGGACCGCGGACTCAGGGGAGGGTTGGTGATATGACGCGCCTTCAATTGGTGACGCTGACCTAAGCAATTATCTGTCGTTCATTCCCCGACGCTGAGATCCAACTCTTCTGCTCGATGACACGCCACCCAGTCTCCACTTTCCATCCGGCGCAACGGAGGAATGTCCTGTTTACAGCGTTTCACCACGTATGGGCAACGCGAGTGAAACACACAGCCTGGCGGCGGCTGATACGGCGAAGGCATATCTCCCGTCAGCCAGCTTTCACGACGCGCCACATGCGCAAGATCCGGATCCGGCACAGGAACCGATTTAATCAAAGCGTTGGTATAGGGGTGCAGGGGTTTGCTGTAGATCGCATCGCGGGACGACAACTCCATGCTGCGACCCATGTACATCACTTTCACCCGGTCACTGATATGCCGCACAATCGACAGATCATGGGCAATAAAAATGAGACATAAATCGAGCTTGCGTTGCAGGTCACGCATCAGGTTTACGATCTGCGCCTGGATGGAAACATCCAGCGCACTGACAGGCTCATCACAAATGATCAGCTTGGGATTGAGAACCAGTGACCGCGCAATGCTGATTCGCTGGCACTGCCCGCCGGAAAACTCGTGCGGGTAGCGGTTAATCTGGTTGGGAAGCAGGCCAACCATTTTCATCATGCCTCGGGTCCGCTCCTCGATCTGCAATGAAGCCATGCCCGGATAAAAAGTACGCAGGGGCTCGGCGATGATGTCGCCCGCGGTCATCCTTGGATCAAGTGAGGCTATCGGATCCTGGAAAACCACCTGGATGTCCTTGCGTTTCTGACGCATTGCTTCTTCATCCAGCTGGGTCAGGTCCTCGCCCAGCCACATCACCCGCCCGCGTTTTGGTTTGATCAGGCCCAGTATTGCGCGTGCCAGCGTTGACTTGCCGCTTCCGGACTCGCCCACCACGCCGAGTGTCTCACCGGGATACAGATCGAAGGATATGCTCTCGACAGCGCGAAGTGTCCGCTCGGTTCTGTGCAGGATGCTGCCCACCGTGTCGGTGAAATGAACGGTCAGATCCTGAACCCGTAGCACCGGGGTCCGTTCTGCAGGCGCATTGGCTGCTTTTGTACTCAAGCCGGCAGTTCCTTGTCATCGATTTCAATAATGCAGCGACTGGCGCGGTGTCCGTCAGCCTCCTGAACTGGCGGATCTTGTCGGCAGGCTTCAACAGCATGCTCACATCGGTCCCTGAATCGACAGCCGTCAGGAACCGATACCGGATTTGGCGGATTGCCCGGAATCGCCTGGAGCCGGGTCTCCCCCGCCCGATCCAGCCTCGGGACTGATTTCAGCAACCCTTTGGTATATGGATGCTGCGGCCTGTAAAAAATATCGCGGGCCGATCCGCTCTCGACCATCTGCCCTGCATACATCACCATGATGCGATCGGCGATATCGGCCACCACCGCAAGATCATGGGTGATGATGATGATCGACATGCTCGATTTTTTTCGCAGTTCTGCAATCAGGTTGATGATCTGGGCCTGCACGGTGACATCGAGCGCCGTGGTGGGTTCATCAGCAATCAGTAGTTGCGGATGACATAGCAAGCCCATGGCGATCATGACTCTTTGGCGCATGCCGCCGGAATACTGGTGCGGGTAATCCAGGATTCTTTCTTCAGGATCCGGGATCCTGACAGCCCTGAGCATTTCGACCGCCTGGCCGTGCGCTTCGTCCTTGCGCAGGCCCTGGTGATGCATCACCACCTCGACCATTTGCTTTTCAATGGTGAGAAACGGGTTCAGGGAGGTCATCGGGTCCTGGAAAATCATCGAAATATCCTGTCCACGAACCTCGTTGAGCTCTTTCTGGGAAAGTTGCATCAGGTCTCGTTCGCCGAATATCACCGACCCTGAGGCACGTCCGTTTTCTGACAGCAAACCCATGATCGCCAGGGCCGTCTGGCTCTTGCCGGAGCCGGATTCGCCAACGATGGCGAGGGTCTGGCCTTCATGTAATTCGAAATCGAGTCCGGTGACAGCCCTGACCTCGCCATCCGGGGTATCAAAGCTGACATGGAGGTCCTTCAACTCAAGGATTTTATTGATCTGCTTGCCAGCCACGATCAGTTCTTGTCCTTGGGATCCAGCGCATCGCGCATTCCGTCGCCAATGTAATTGAAGCAATACAAGGTAATGGTCAGGAACGCCGCGGGGAAAGCCAGGGTCCACGGGGCCGATTCCATGTCCTGGGCGCCGTCATTAACCAGCGCACCCCATGAACTCATGGGTTCCTGTACACCGAGGCCCAGGAAGCTCAGAAATGATTCAACCAGGATCACTTGTGGAATGGTCAGGGTGACATAGACCATCACCACCCCGATCAGGTTGGGCACAATGTGTCGACGAATGATCGCCCAGTGTCCAACACCACAGGCGCGTGCCGCTTCCACGTACTCGGTGTTTTTCAGGCCAAGGGTCTGGCCGCGAACAATGCGTGCCATGTCCAGCCAGTTGACCGCACCAATGGCAATGAATATCAATATGATGTGCCGCCCGAAAACCACCATCAGCAAAATGACGAAAAACATGAAGGGCAGGGCGTAAATAATATCCACAGCGCGCATCATCAGCCGATCGGTATTGCCGCCGTAATATCCGGCAACGGCCCCGTAAGTGACACCGATCACCAGGCTCACCAGTGTCGCAACAATCCCCACCAAAAGGGAAATCCGGCCGCCTTCAAGGGTGCGCACAAAAATGTCCCGCCCAACCGCGTCTGTGCCAAACCAGTGTCCGGTCTCCATGCTTGGCGGCGCTGAAGTATTGTCCCAGTCGGTGAAATCGCCACTCCACTGGCTGACCATGGGACCAAACACCACCATCAGGACCATGATGGCCATGATGATGCCGGAGGCCACCGCAGCCTTATTCCGCAGCAGTCGATGCCAGGCATCCGACCACAATGACCGGCCTTTAACCGGCTCGGTTGCCATGGCCGCTGTGAACGGATCATCTGCGGGTGCTTCGGTTGCCGCGACCTGTGTGAGTTTTCTCAGGTCACTCATTCAGGCAGGCTCGTCATATCGGATTCGTGGGTTAAGCCAGGCGTAAAGCATGTCCACGATGAAATTCAGAAAAATGATGATCACGCCGTAGAAAATCACCACGCCCAGCACGAGGGTGTAATCGCGATTGAGTGCACCCTGCACGAAATAACTGCCCAGCCCGGGTATGGAATAGATTCGCTCAACAATGACTGAGCCTGTGATCAGGCCTGCGGTTGCCGGCCCCATGTATGAAATCACGGGCAATAGCGCTGGCTTCAGAGCATGCCGGGCAATCACGGTGCGTTGCGGCAAACCCTTGGCCCGTGCCGTCCGGATGTAGTTGCTGTGAAGCACCTCGATCATGCTGCCCCGGGTCAGCCTGGCGATATAGGCAATCACCGGCAAAGCCAGCGTGACCACGGGCAAGATCATGCGCGAGAACGACCAGTCCCAGCCACCGGCCGGCAGCCAGCCCGCGTAGACGGCAAACAACAGCACAAGCGCGGGTGCTATGACAAAGTTGGGAATGGAAATCCCCAGCATTGCAAAGCCCATAACGCCATAGTCCACCGCGGTGTTTTGTTTCAATGCAGCGGCAATTCCAATCAGGGTGCCCAGCACAAATGCCAGCGCCATCGCGATTCCACCGATGGTCAGCGAAACAGGGAAACCGCGTGCGATCAGCTCATTAACCGTCCAGTCCTTGTACTGGTAACTCGGCCCGAAATCGAATACCAGGATCTGGCCCAGGTACCGGAAATACTGCTGAACCAGGGGCTCATCCAGGTGGTACTTGGCATCGAGATTGGCGCGGATTTCAGGCGGCAGGGGTTTCTCGGAATCGAAAGGCCCGCCGGGGGCGACCCGAATCAGGAAAAAGGCAATGGTAATCAACATCAGGAGAGTGGGTATCAGGCCCAGCAGGCGGCCCAGCCCATGGCGCACAATGCCTTCCTGCAGCATTACCCGTCGTCTCCGGACGCAGTATTTTCAGAATTGCCTTTAGATTTCAGAATGTACATGTAGCGGCTGTAGTGGTGGTCCATGACGTTGTCCTGCCAGCCACGAACGTGGGTATCCACCAGGCGGCGCGTGACATAAGTGTAGACCGGAATGATGGGGTTATCGGCAAGAATCAGCCTTTCTGTTTCCTCCATCATGCGGGACCGACGAGCAGGAATTCGTTCCCTGGCAATCTCCTCCAGGAGCACATCAACTGATGGATTGCTGTAACCGTAATCATTCAGACCATTATCGGTGTGAAACAGGGAGAGGAAGGAATACGGGTCGTTGTAGTCGCCAATCCAGCCCGCCCTGAAGACCTGTGTCACCACTTTCTGCTCACGATTTTGCAGGAAAACCTTCCACTCCTCGTTCACCAGGACAGCATATGCCCCCAGCGACTGTTTCCACATCGAGGCTATGGCCAGGGCTACCTTTTTGTGGTTCTCGCTGGTGTTATAGCGAATCTCTACTCGCAGGGGTTGCTCTTCTGAATACCCGGCACTGGCATACAATCTTCGGGCCTCGGCCAGGCGCTCTTCCTGGGTCCACGCCGCATAATCAGGAATGGCAGGTTCGTAGTCGGTCACACCGATGGGGACCAGGTTGTACGAAGGCAGCTCACCAAACTGGGTCACTTTTTCTGTCAGCACATCCCGGTCAATGGCTAGAACCAGTGCCCGTCGCAAATCGGGATTCTCAGCGAAAGGTTCCTGCAACAGATTGAAGCCGAAAAAGTACGATCCAAGCCAGGGGGAAATCACCAGTTCGTTTGAATAGTGCTCTCTCAGCCATTTGAACTGGTTGTTGGGCACCTCGTAGGTCCAATGCAGCTCTCCGGCCCGAAAGGTCTTGACCTCGGTGGATTCATCTTCAATCGGCAAATACCTTACGCGTTCGATAATCACGTCATCGACACCGTGATAATAGGGGTTTTTGACCAGGTCGATGTGAGAACGCACACCCCACTCGTCCAGCTGGTACGCACCATTGGAAACCAGGTTGCCGGCCCTTGAGAAGCGAGAACCATGTTCTTCAAGGCTTTCGCGATGAACCGGATAAAGCGAAGAATGGGTCAGGAGATTCAGGAAATAGGGCGTCGGCGAGTGGAGCGTGATTTGCAGCGTGAAGCGGTCCAGGCTGGTGACACCAAGCGCATCAACTGGTAATTCGCCGGCCAGCACTTCCCGGGCATTCTCTATCGGAAAAAGCATGTTGGCATAATTGGACGCCGTTTCAGGGTTTGCGCTTCGCCGCAGACTGAATACGAAATCGTCTGCCGTGAGCGGGTCCCCATTTGACCAGGCCGCATCACGTCTGATGTAGAACGTATATACCAGTCCGTCGGCTGAAATATTCCAGCGCGATGCCGCTCCGGGAATGATGGTGCCATCCGGCTCCTCGGTGGTCAGGCCTTCAAACAAATCGCGCAGGATATGACTGGAGGGAATGCCCTCGGAAAGATGCGGGTCCAGGGTTTGCGGTTCTTCGCCATTTCCCCGGATCAATACCTGCTCCTCGCTCAATACGGCCGGATCAGGCTGCCCGTCAACCAGGACCAGTTCGACGGGCCGCGCTTTTCTGTCTCGAACCTGGTTTTCGCCAACGGTTTGATCGCCACATGATGCCAGCAGAGCCAGAAACAACGGACAAAGCAGAACCATTGTCTGCTTTGGGCCGATGATTTGAAGCTTGCTGATCAAAGTCACTCCAGGGACAAATAACGTGAAAGGTGTACGTCCCTGACATTATCGACAAAGCCGCGCACTTCCGGTTTAACCAGGTGTCTGGAAACATAATAGTAAAGAGGTATGGCCGGCATTTCCTGTAACAGCAGTCCTTCAGATTGTTTCAGGAGATCAAGCCGCGCCTGTCCCCGGGCCTGTTCTGCCTCCTGCAGCAACCGGTCGTAATGGGGATTCTGAAAAAATGTGAAGTTCATTCCGCCATTGCTTCGAAAAAGGTCGAGGAAACTGCCCGGGTCTGCATAATCAGCAATCCAGCCGCCTCGAAACACCTCGGTGACAACACCCAGGCGGCGGTTATTCACAAACACCTTCCACTCTTCGTTGAACAACTCGGTATCAATACCCAGCACTTGTTTCCACATGGCAGCCACGGCGACTGCCATGCGGCGGTGCACGCTGGATGTGTTGTATCGAAGCTGCAGGCGAACCGTGCCCGACTGATCCACACCTGAGCGGGCAAAGAGCTGTTTCGCCAGGCTTTCCCGTTCTTCCTGGGTCATTGCCGATTCCGGCATCAGGGAAGGTTCATAACCACTCATCCCCGGAGGCACCAGGCTGAAAGCCGGTTTCTCTCCTGCGCCAATCACGATTCTTGTCAGGATGTCACGGTCGATCGCCAATGCCAGTGCACGCCTGAAATCCACAGACCGGGCAAGCAGGGGTTGGGTCAGGTTGATGTTCAGCCAGAAACTGCCCAGGTATGGGTAGATTCGCAGGTCGTTTGGAAAGTTATCCTTCAGCCAGTCATGACGACCCGCTGGAATGGTCTCGGTGATATGAAGTTCGCCGGCGCGATAGCGGGATAATTCCGCGGCAGGCTGCTCAATCGGAAAATATTCAATGGCTGAAGCTGCAACTGAACCGGCGGAGTGATATTCGCTGTTCTTTTCCAGTCGAATGATTGCATTGGGTGTCCACTCACTCAGCCGGTAAGCACCGTTGACCTCCAGTTCGGGAACCTTACCTTCACGAGCGTGGAGTGGATAGCTCACAGGATGCGCCAGTATTTCGGCAAACCAGGGGGAAGGACGCTCAAGCGTGATTTCAAGCACTCTTTCAGATACCACGGTGACACCCAGGGCATCCGGTGGTCGGGCAGCGGTCAAAATGGCTTCGGCGTTTTTGATCGGCGCCAACAGGCCCGCGGTTGTCACGGCTCTTTCCGGGTCCACTGCAGCCTTCAGCGCACGCTCAAAATCGCTCGCCAGCACCGCTTCGCCATTGGACCAGCGCGCATCCTGCCTGAGTTCGAATCGGTACCGAAGCCCCTCGTCGAGGATTTCCCAGTTGTCGGCAACACCGTTGACGATTTCCCCTTCCGCACTGAAAGTAAGCAATCCTTCCCGCAGGTCACGCAACAGGTTAATTGCCGCCAGGCCCTGTGCCTGGTGTATGTCCAGGGAATCCGGCTCGGGCCCCAGTCCGCGTCGAATAACGGTGTCAGCACTGGCCGGAACCGCCAGGCAAACCGTGATGAGAATCAGCAGAAATCTGGGCATGGGTTGACGTTTTGTTTTGCAATATTGAAATATTTCGTCATTATTCTGATAGCTGACTGGTCTGATTGAGACTCGATCTGTGCGTGTGCACATCGAGTCCAGATAGTACTATGCGTATTCTGTGAAGTATGTAGATGCAGAGGTTATAGACGACAAATGTCGGGAAATAATTCCTCAAAAACAGCACCGATCGAAAGTGCCTCCGAACTGACGGCCTACCTGGCCTCCGGAAGCAGGCCTGCCGATGAATGGCGCCTGGGCACCGAGCACGAGAAATTCGGTTTCACAAAAGACGACTTGAGACCGCTGCCTTATGAGGGAGATCGGGGCATTCGTGCTGTGCTTGAAGGACTGGCTGCCAGGTATGAATGGGACCCGGTTTTCGAAAACGGGCTCCCCATCGCCCTGCTCAACGATGAGGCTGCGTCGATCACGCTCGAGCCCGGTGGACAACTGGAGCTTTCGGGCGCATTGCTCGACAACCTGCACGAAACCTGTAACGAGGTGAATACGCATCTTACCCAGGTGCAGTCGGTTTGCGATCCTCTTTCAATCGGTTTCCTGGGCATGGGTTTTCAACCCAAATGGCCGCGTGCCGAAATGGAATGGATGCCCAAGGACCGCTACCGAATCATGCGCGCCTACATGGAGAAGGTGGGAACGCTTGGCCAGGACATGATGAGCCGCACCTGCACGGTGCAGGTCAACCTCGATTTTGGCAGTGAAGCCGACATGGTGAAGAAATTCCGTGTTTCGCTTGCATTGCAACCGATTGCAACCGCGCTGTGGGCCAATTCCCCGTTTACTGATGGCAAACCAAACGGTTTCCTTAGCTATCGCTCGCATGTCTGGGAAGACACCGACCCGGATCGCACCGGCATGCTGCCCTGGGTTTTCGACAGCGGCATGGGGTTTGAGAGATATACAGACTACATGCTGGATGTGCCGATGTACTTCGTCTACCGAAATGGCCAGTACATCAATGCAACCGGCCAGTCATTCAGGGATTTCCTTGAGGGCCGCCTGCCGGCGCTTCCGGGCGAGAAGCCGACCATCAAGGACTGGGAAGATCACCTGACCACCGCTTTCCCGGAAGTCAGGTTGAAACGATTCCTTGAAATGCGAGGTGCTGATGGTGGCCCCTGGCGCAATTTGTGTGCGCTGCCGGCATTCTGGGCGGGGCTTCTCTACCATCGCCCCGCGCTGGACGCGGCATGGGACCTGGCAAAGGACTGGAGCATGGAAGAACGCCTGCAACTGCGCCAGGACGCCCCGCGACTTGGCCTTAAAGCGGAAATCAGGGGACGCAGCCTCCAGTCACTGTCTTTGGAGTTGCTTGATCTGGCACATGCCGGACTGGCCGCCCGGAGCAGGCTCAATGCATCGGGTGACAATGAAACCGGATTTCTTGCGCCACTGCAGGAAATTGCAGAAAGCGGCGAAACCCCGGCGGATCACAAATTGCGAATGTATCAGACCGACTGGAATGGCAGCGTTGACCCGATTTTCGAGACCTGCGCGTATTGAGTTGGTCACACTCGACAACCTGATGCGCACGGAGATACCCGACGGCAGCTGAAGCTTGCTCAAACCGCAGCCGGCAAGTAAGTGCGTTTGCGCTTTTGAAAGCAATGGCTGTGGGACATCCAGAAATCCAGAGCAATAGGTTTTCGGGCATGATATACACCCCATCAGTACCTGGCAGGTGTCATGCGCTCTAAATTTTTTCTCCCACTGACTGTTCTGTTCCTCTGGATTGCAGCCACACCCGCTGTACTGGCGCAGTCGTTGCAGTCGCAACCCGAAGCAATCGAGACCGCGCCGGTGATTATCGACGGCAAAGAGCTGTTTCGCTTACGGGGAATCAGCTCATACCCGGCCAGGGAACGTGCTGAAACTGTCCGTGGCCGGATCATTGCAGTAGCCGGCAACCGCCTGATCAATCCTTCAGACCTACGTACAGAAACAGATGAAGACCTGGTAAAGATCATGGCAGGCGATCAGTTGCTGATTGGCCTTGTCAATGTCGACGCGAAGATGGAAGGTGTCAGCCTGAGCCTCCTGGCGGAAACACACAAAGAACGGATTGCCACCACGATCACGCAATATCGAAATGATCGGAGTCGCGACCGTTTGCTTCGCAATGGCCTTTTCGCGTTGGTCGCGACGGCCGTCCTGATTCTGTCGTTGTGGGGTGTGTTACGGCTCTACAAGGTGCTTAACCGGTGGGCGGAGCGCCACCTGCAGGAGAGCATCAAAAAACTGACCAGCAAGTCCTACCATCTGCTGCACCCGGGTCAGCTCTGGCGAGTCCTGGCAGGTTTAGTCAGCCTCACGCGCCTGGTGCTGATCGTGGCACTGTCCTATTTTTATCTCAATGCCGTGTTGGGGCTGTTTCCCTGGACGCGGCCGTTCGCCGTGGTTCTGCTCACCCTCATTCTTGACCCACTCAAATCAATTGGGCTGGGTCTGATTGAGGCTATTCCGGACCTGATCTTCCTGGTGATCCTGATCCTTGTTGTTCGTTATGTCCTTAAATTAATCCGTGCTTTTTTTGCGGGAGTCCGCGGGGGAAGAATACACCTGGAGAAGTTCGACAGCGACTGGGCGATGCCGACCTACAAAATTGTCCGTTTCATGGTCATCGCATTCTCCCTCGTGATTGCCTATCCCTACATTCCGGGGTCGGATTCAATGGCATTCAAAGGCGTTTCGGTGTTCCTGGGGGTTTTGTTGTCGCTCGGTTCTTCCTCGTTCATCGCCAACTCCCTTGCGGGCCTGAGCATGACCTACCGCGGT
This sequence comes from Lysobacterales bacterium, assembly GCA_035267185.1. GTDB lineage: Bacteria > Pseudomonadota > Gammaproteobacteria > Xanthomonadales > SZUA-36 > JAUIBE01. The sequence goes on from DATFLY010000042.1 coordinate 10,377, forward strand.
GCTTTCAAGACAGGAGACGTTGTACGGATTGGCGACGTAATGGGACGGGTGGATGATATCCGGGGCATGGTGACGCGAGTTCGAACGCCAAAAAATGAGATCGTCACCATACCCAATTCCAATATCCTCAATACTGACGTCATCAATTACTCCACGTTTACTCGCGACGAGGGCATCCTGCTGCATTCCTCGGTCGGGATCGGATACGACACACCCTGGCGCCAGGTTGAAGCCATGTTAATGATGGCAGCAGAACGCACCGGGGGATTGGAAACCGATCCGCCTGCATTTGTCCGACAGAAGTCACTTGGTGATTACGCGGTGGAGTATGAATTGAATGCGATGTGCAAAGACGAACAGCAGATGCTGGAACTCTACTCGAAACTGAACGCCAACATACAGGATGTCTTTAACGAACATGGCGTGCAGATCATGTCGCCTCGATATGTCGCCGATACCAGCGAGCCAAAGCTTGTCCCGCCTTCAAAGTGGTACACATCCCCGGCCAGGAAACCTGATCAACTGGAG
>DATFLY010000043.1:0-80364 GCA_035267185.1 Lysobacterales bacterium
CGTACCGAGGGTTCGAATCCCTCCCTCTCCGCCAGATATAAAAATACCCGCCTTGCGCGGGTATTTTTTTATCTAGTGCAGGGGTTCGAGCCCGAGCAGAGGGTTTGACAAATTCGCCGGGAGCGAATTTGGTCGTGAAGCTTTTAGCTGAAACGCCCGTAGGGTCGAAACCAGGGATGGTTTCGAACAATCCCTTCCTCTTCGCCAGAAAATAACGTAAGTTATTGAAATATAAAATTATAATCAGGGGTTTTGTTTTAAGCCTACCTATGTACCCACTTTGGCATATTTAGGTTTTGGACAGGGTTTCTCGAAACCCTGTTCAGACCTGCTTTGAAGTTTCTGAAGAAAAAAGGGGTGCTGTTAACACCCCCTGCATACGTTGCGATTACTGTCGGTTTCTGCCCGCTTTGGCATGCTGCATGGCTAGTCGGCTACTACGAAACCAGGTGGTTTCCAGCTGCCTTTGCCCACAGGCAGGATTGACATCGCCTCGGTGGCCGGTTTCGGCCAGTACAGGCGCATGACCATGTAGGCCGTGTCATCCGGTGCTGGCAACCAGTTGGATTCCTTGGCCTTTCCTGGTGAGTCCTTTTGGATGTAGATGGTCACGGAGCCGTCGGCATTCTTAACCATATCGGGGACCATAGCCGAGTTGACCAGGTATCGATTGATCGGGTTTTCAACCATCAACTGCGATTTACCGTAGTACATTGTCACTGACCAGAATGCGTTTACCGGCGGCATTTCGTCGGCTGCGAAGGTGAGGGTATAGTTGTGTTTGCTGGTATCGAGGGTGTCGCCGTTGACATCCACACGACCCAGCGGGTAAACGGCTTCGGCTGCATTGTTGCCAAAGATTCCTGCCTTCGCAGTGCCAGCACGCATAACCCAATTGCCATTGTAATGTGCCCGGTCACCGGGTAACGAGCCGAGTTGCCAGCCGTTGACGTCGGTCATGCCGGAGGCTAAATAGGTATCGATCTTGGCGTTGCCCGCTTTCATTGCCGCGACCATGGCTTTTTGGCGCTCAGGTGACAGGGACTTGATATCGAAGGTCTTACCGGCACCAATACCGATCTTAGCCAACCTGTCGCGGATGTCTCTGTCTTCGTCGGCCACAGGGACGTATTTAAGCGCCTCACCAAAATAGTTCCAGAAGTTCGCTTCAATACCAGCTGCTGTGGCGGGCAAGAAGTCAATTTCCGGCGCAGGCGCAGGGGACGGCTGACCCAGGAATTCAGATAGTGTCTGGGCCTTGTACCGGTCCTGTATTTTCACCACGTTCGGCATGTCTTCAGCGTCTATCAATTGGGTGCGGAATACTGCAAGGCTAAATGGCGTCAGTGAATGGAAAACACCGTCAATGCCAGCGGGCTTATCCCCCTCCCAATCGGGACCAACGACCATATAGTTGCCGCCCTGGCCGTGGGTGGCACGGCTACCCATATAGCCGTAATTGTAAGTGTGGGCGTCAGCCAGCATCACCGAAATATACCGGTCTTCAGGTGCTTTCGGTACCGAGATAACCATGGGTTCGGCTCGCAGGTCCATCCACACGAAAGAGTACGGTGTGTCGCTGTTGGCTGTGACTACCGCAGTGTCCTTGTAGGTGTACACCCTCGGGATGTTTTTAATCTGGTTAAAGGGGGCTTTGAACTGACTCGATTTTGAGTCGACCGCATACTCGTACATTATTGCGTAGTTCATTACCAGGGGAAGTCCGTAGATGAAGCCTTCCTCAGCAAGCGCCTTGAATTGCTCAATGCTCAATCCATCCGCCGGGGCATTGGCAACCTCGGGCTGGGAAACTGCCTTTGTTTCTGTCGGTGCAGGGGTGGCTGCCTGGTCTGGAGACTTGCCACAGGCCGAAAGCAGTGCCAGGGAAATAATACTGGCAGTGACCAGCTTGAAAACAAGGTTGGTGATTTTGTTCATCATGGTTCCTTTTAAGAGGTAATTGACATGGCTATATTCCCTTTTAATTCTCAAGTGTCCAAACAAAACCTTAGTAAAGGGAAAGAAAGGGGGTCAGAGCCTTTTTGTTATCAATTGGATGACCACTCCTGGCCGATCTTGGATAAAGCAGGTCCTGAAATCGATGCTCAATCGAGTTCTGCTATGAGTCGGAAGGCGGTCTCACACTATATATCAATTGCTGGACTGAAACGGCAGGGTTTTCAATTTTGACTAAACTGCTTACGACTGCTGTACTTCCTGGTGAAAGCCCTCATAAGAACACCCCTCCGACAACTTGTTGCTGCAGTGAATGGTTCTGAATTCCTGGTTCAATGAAGAAATGAGTCTGTGGCTGTAACCTATTCAGGGTTCCGATTTCCAACCAGGGTCGCAAATAGCGAATCAGAGTAGAGATTGTTAAAAAATTTACCGTGACTGGTCCTTTGAAGATGCAAAATAAACTTCATCCATGGGGCCGCTGTTGGGCAATGACTTCAATCCACAGAGGAATGCCAGTAATGCCAGAGCAAGTTGATCTGACCGACATCATGAGTTTTGGCCATGTGTGAACTGTTCGCCATTGTGGCTTTAAGAAATGGCAAAGTGATGCGCCAGGCCTGATGGAACTGATTACAGTCATCATTATCGCTGGGCTATTGCTCAGCTACTCCCTGGTTTCAGCGCGAATTGAAGGCACTCTGTTTACGGCACCGATTTTGTTTGTCGCATTCGGTTTCCTGATCGGTCCGGGTGGCTTTTCACTGGCCGAAATGGACGTGGAACATACCGCAATCCATACCATCGCAGAGCTGACGCTGATCCTGGTGCTGTTCAGCGACGCTGCCAGAATTGATCTGAAAAAAGTCCGTGATGATCACAATTTACCGGTGCGTATGCTGCTAGTCGGTTTGCCCCTCGTTATGATTGCCGGCTGCGTGATAGCAATCCCGCTGTTTCCGCAGTTTTCTATATGGGAGGCTGCTTTGCTCGCGGCCCTGCTTGCGCCGACTGATGCTGCATTGGGTCAGACTGTGGTCACCTCAAAGTTGATTCCACTCAGAGTGCGGCAGGCAATCAACGTTGAAAGCGGGCTGAATGACGGAATTGCGTTACCTGCTGTCCTGATGTTCGCCGCACTGGCCGATGCTGCCGGCAGCGCAGGCGAGAGTGGGCAATGGCTGAAATTTGCAGTGATGCAGGTCACACTGGGTCCCCTGGTTGGTGTGGTCGTTGGGTTTGTTGGAGCACGTCTGCTCGACTCCGCAGCACGGCGAGGCTGGTCAACCAAAGCATTGCAGGGGGTTGGCATTCTTGCACTTTCAATTCTGGCCTATGCTCTGGCTGAGTGGGTTGGTGGCAATGGCTTCATTTCGGCATTTGTGTCAGGGATGGTTTTTGGAAACAGCCTTCGTCATCCAATCAATTACCTGTTTGAATTCATGGAAAGTGAAGGGCAGTTGCTGATGCTCATCACGTTTCTTGTTTTTGGTGCTGCCCTGTTGCCGGAGGGGCTGCACCACGTGAATCTGACCGTTGTTATTTACGCGGTGTTGAGCCTGACAGTGATTCGGATGGTTCCCATTGTCTTGTCATTGATTGGCTCAGGCGTTCGCGCGCCGACGTTCCTGTTCCTTGGATGGTTTGGTCCCCGTGGGCTGGCTTCCATTTTGTTCGTTTTGCTGATCCTGGAAGAGTCACAGGTTCCTCATCGCGAGGAAATTCTCTGCGTCACGGTCATTACTGTGGCCCTGAGTGTCCTGTTGCATGGTATATCGGCGGCACCACTGGCTCGAATCTATGGCCGGTTTTGTGAACGCAGTGGTGAAGGGGAAGAAAACAAATCCGTATCTCACGTACCTTTCAGAAAAGGCTAACCCCAATATTGCACCAGGGATTCGAGATTCAATCAGAGTCCGAACAGGACAAAGCCTAACGGGCGAAAATCTCCATAAAATGCTGCAACTGATTGGTTCAGTAAATTATTTTCCACAGTCATGTCCGCCTTGGTGCAATATTAGGGCTAGTCATCCGTTATTGGAGAAGCAGTAAATGAATCCACTTGGAATTTTTTCATTCGACGAACTGGAGGATCGCGAACCCAGACATGCTCTGGTTGCCAATGTTGACCTCGTGGTTGTTCGTTATGACGAACAGGTGACTGTGCTGTATGGCCGATGTGCTCATCGCGGGGCACTGATGTCCGATGGCCATATCGATGGCGACAACATCATTTGTGGTTTGCATGGATGGGATTATCGGCTCGACACCGGGGTGAGTGAATACAACAACTCGGAAGCACTACCCAGGTTCAATTCGTGGGTTGATGACGGGCAGGTGTTTGTAGACCAGGATGAAATTGCCGAATGGGTAAAAACCCATCCGCAACCATACAAGCGTGATACATACCAGGGTGCTTTCCAGGACCCCACCGGTACCGCCGATGAGCCCCATGTGAAACTGATTCGAAAACTCGCCAACGAGGGACTCAGTAAAGTTGGGCATCATGGTCCGTCAGCGGCGATGGGTGTGCCGCGCGACAGCCTGCCAAAATGGGATGACCTGCAGTTCGTTGTGGCACAGCTGCATAAGCTGCCTCTCCTGGATGACGAGTCAGTTGGCACAGACCTCACCATTGGCCCGGGTGCTGGTAATCCCCTGCATCTCGAGATTCCATTGTTCGTTTCCGACATGAGTTTTGGTGCGCTTTCTGAGGAAGCCAAAGTGGCCTTGTCGAAAGGCGCGGAACTGGCGGGAACAGGCATCTGCTCCGGTGAGGGCGGCATGCTGCCGGAGGAGCAGGCCAGCAATTCACGTTATTTCTATGAACTGGCATCTGCCAGGTTTGGATTTTCCTGGGACAAGGTTCAGAAATCCCAGGCTTTTCATTTTAAAGGGGGGCAGGGGGCGAAGACCGGTACCGGTGGTCATCTTCCCGGCGAAAAAGTAAGAGGAAAGATTGCTGAAGTGCGTCAGCTTCCCGAGGGCGAGCCAGCCATCTCACCATCCCGGTTTCCTGACTGGGACAACCTGGGCCAGTTCCAGGATTTCGCCACTGAGGTGCGGGAGCGAACCGATGGTATCCCGGTCGGATTCAAGCTATCGGCGCAACACATCGAAAAAGACATCGATGCCGCACTGGAAATCGGAGTGGATTACATCATTCTCGACGGAAGAGGCGGTGGTACAGGCGCGGCACCACTCATCTTCAGGGATAACATTTCAGTGCCGACGATCCCGGCACTTGCTCGCGCCAGGAGGCACCTTGATTCATGTGACGCGAAAGATGTCACGTTGATCACAACGGGTGGTTTGCGTACGCCCGCAGATTTTGCCAAGGCCCTGGCTCTTGGTGCTGATGGTGTAGCGGTGGCCAACTCGGCAATTCAGGCGATCGGGTGCCTGGGAATGCGGGCCTGCCATACCAACAACTGCCCGGTGGGAATCGCCACCCAGAAGAAGAACCTCAGGGATCGGTTGCCTGTCGACATTGCCGCAGAACGGCTTGCCAGGTTTTTTGATGCCTCAGTTGACCTGATGAAAGTCATGGCAAGAGCCGCGGGGCATCGTCACCTTTCTGAATTCAGCATTTCAGATCTGACTTCCTTTAAACATGATATGTGTCAGCTGACGGGCGTGGCCTATGGCGGAGTCGGTGGGAGCTGATCAGGCATCGCTAATGCCATCTGGATTACTCTCTCGATTTGGTGCGAGTGGCCGGTTAACCCGTGGGTGGGCCTGCAGAAACAGAGTCCTTTTCCAAGGCATAAGGGCTGGTCAAAGCACTATATCGCTCAACCAACTGAAATACTTCGATAAATAAGGCATAATTCCTCCCAGCATAAGGAGGTGCGCCCATGTTTACGTGGTTGTCAGCTGTATTTTTTGTTTTTGCCAGGGATGGTAACAACATCGTTTCCAGAATCAGGCCTGGTGTGGGGCTGTTGGTATTGTTCTTCTTCGCACTGGTCATTTCCCCTAATCTTTTCGCGCAGGCTGTCCTTGAAGGACGGCTGGATACCATCTGGGGCGATCCGCACCCGGACTCAGACGCTCCCGCAGTCAGGGTTCTGACATTGACCGAAGATAATGGTCGAATCACAGAGTTGTATGTCAGTGAAGACCTGTTGCGTGCGGCTGGTGGTTTTTACGCATGGAACGGAAAACGGGTTCTGGTGAATCTTCGAGCTCAGGGTCAGGAACTGCCGGGGTTGAATTTGCGCGCCGGTACCCGTCAGGCGGTGTCTTTAACCCTTCTTGAGGGAAATGGAGAAAGCCCTGACGCACCGGATATTACCGGGTCACATCCCTGGGTCTCCATCCTGTGTAAGTTCTCAGATATCAATGCTGAGCCTGAAGATCTTGCCTATTTCACCGGCATGTACGCCAATGCGCCAGGAGGTCTTGATGGGTACTGGCGCGAGGTCTCGTACGACAACATCGACATAGTCGGCAGCACTGCCGTTGACTGGGTCGATCTGCCTGGCACGCAAACCTCATACATCCCAAACCCGGGCAATGGCACCAGTGCGAATCTGAATGCCTTGTTTGATGATTGCACTGATGCTGCCGATCCGTTCATCGATTTTTCCAATGGTGGCACCGGGGGCTATTCAGGTATCAACATGATGTTCAATGCCAACCTGGATTGTTGTGCCTGGGGCGGTAGTCGTTTTGCAACCCTTGATGGTGTAACCAAATCGTGGAGAACGACCTGGGAGCCGCCCTGGGGTTATGCCAATTCCGGGGTGATGTCGCACGAAATGGGGCATGGGTTTGGCCTGCCGCATGCCAACAACTGGGACAATGACGGTAATCCATACGACAGTCCCTGGGATGTCATGAGCAGCGCGACCAGTAATTTCTCAGTGACACATCCGACTTACGGCCGGTTGGGGCAACACATCAACATGCATCATAAAATGCAGCTCGACTGGATTGCCCCTGCCAGGCTTTTGCAGGTGAGCGACGGTGAGAGTGTGACCGCAACCATCGATGCCTCTGCACTTGCCGGATCATCAAATTACTATGTCGCCCGCCTGCCAATTCCTGGCAGTAATCGTTTCTACACAGTCGAGGTACGAAAGCAAATTGGGGGCTATGATGGCAACCTGCCAGGTAATGCTGTGATCATTCACGAGGTTGTCCCGGGCCGCAGTGAACCTGCCTGGGCGTATGATGTTGCAGTGCCTCCGGCGAACTATGGATCGAATGAGGGCACCATGTTCCGCGTCGGCGAGACTTTTAGTAATGAACCCGAAGAAATTTTTGTCACGATCCTCAGTGAGACCACCAATGGCTTCGTGGTTGAGATTGACCGCAACGGTCCTGAGCCGGGTCTCGATTTTATTGACAGTTTCGAATAGTCATTCCTTCGCCAGAGAATTTACATTCCGGAGCTTGCAGGTATGAGCGGACCCATTCTTGTCACGGGTGCGGCCGGGTACATCGGGAGCCACGCTTGCCTTGCCCTGCTTGATGCTGGTCACGAGGTGCTGGCGCTTGATAATTACTGCAACAGCAAACCCGCGGCCCTGGAGCGCGTTCAGGAACTCACCGGAAGAAGCCTGAGGTTTTTTGAGATTGACTTGCTCGAAAGAGAAAAACTTCAAAAACTTTTTGCGCGTTATTCGCCCGCGTCAGTGATTCATTTCGCAGGCCTTAAAGCGGTGGGTGAGTCGATCGCGGTGCCACTGCGATATTGGCATAACAACGTGAGTGGCTCGACCATTCTTCTTGAAGTCATGGCCCGGGCTGAAGTGCGAGATCTGGTTTTCAGTTCTTCCGCGACGGTCTACGGATCGCCCGCATCGCTGCCCATAAGGGAAGATGCGCCTCTCGCATCATCAAATCCTTACGGACAAACCAAGCTGGCGATCGAGCATCTGTTGCGTGATCTGTATTCATCGGATCCTCGCTGGAACATCTCACTGTTGCGCTATTTCAACCCGGTTGGGGCTCATCCCAGTGGACGAATTGGCGAAGACCCCCTGGGGATTCCCAACAATCTGATGCCATTTATCACCCAGGTGGCAGTTGGCGAGCGAACGCACCTGTCCGTGTTTGGTGACGATTACGACACACCAGATGGCACTTGTATTCGCGACTATATCCATGTGCTCGATCTTGTCGACGGTCATCTCAAAGCCCTTGAATGGCTGACGCACAACCCCGGGCTGGCGGCACATAACCTCGGAACGGGTAAGGGTTATTCAGTGTTGGAAGTCATCAGGGCTTTTGAGGCGGCAACCGGAACAGAGATTCCTTATGAAATCGCTGACCGGCGACCTGGTGATCTGGCTGCGACCTGGGCAGACCCCTCAAAAGCCAAACGAGACCTTGGCTGGGTGGCCACCAGAACCATCGAATCCATGTGTGCTGATGCCTGGAACTGGCAACAGAACAATCCCACCGGTTACCAGGCTGACTAATCCGGAAAAAGCGCATTGACCTGCGCAGCGCAGATAAAGTCATTTTCAGAGAGCCCATCCACGGCATGGGTGGAGTAGGTCACATCACAATAGTTATATCCGGTTGAAAAATCCGGGTGGTGGTCTTCCTGGTTTGCAATCCAGGCCAGGGCGTTAACGAAAGCCATGGTGCGATAAAAGTCCGGAAATTTAAACCGGCGTCTGATTGAATCTCCTTCCTCACTGATTTCCCAGCCTGGAATCTGTCCTAAAAGCGCTTCGGCCTGATCTCGTCTCATCTTGTCGACGCCTCCTTCGCAGGGTTTGCAGCGGCGTTCTTCCAGTTTGTTTTCCGAATTCAATGAATCAACTCCCGAATTGGTGAATCTGTTTCAACATATGGGCAAATCATGAAACGTCCAAATTAAAAATTTAGTTGAAATGAAAAAAATCAATCATTTACGTCCAATATATAAAATAAATATTGCATTAAAGAATGATTAAGTGGTATATATATTTCGAAAAGGAAGATATAAAAGAATATATGTACTCATGGATCGGACAGATTACAAAATATTATCGGAGTTGCAATCCGAGGGACGCTTGTCCAGCCAGTCATTGGCTGAGCGCGTTGGTCTGTCTACAACACCATGCTGGCGACGCGTAAAAAAACTCGAAGAAGAAGGTGTCATAGCCGGCACGGTGGCAATCCTGGATCCGCGGAGAATTGGATTGCAGGTAACAGCGGTAGCCGAGGTTTCGCTGGCACAGCAGGATGATGAAGCCGTTAAGGAATTTGAGGACATGGTCGAAAGACGACCGGAAATACTGGAGTGTCACACCATGAGTGGTGGTCATGATTATCACCTGAAAATCGTAAGCAAAACGATTGCAGATTACGAAGAACTCGTAAGAGAGCACATCATTCCGTGCAAGGCAGTCAAGGGTGTGAATTCCAGTTTCGTTCTGAGGAGTAAAAAATACACTACCGCTCTTCCATTGGATGTGTAGGGCAAAGACCGGAGATCAGGATGATCAATGGTCATCGGGGCACGTTTCTGCAACGGACTTGCAGTTTGTTACCAAGGACGGTGTTTATTCCAATGGGGAGTGTTCTGCCAGGAACGGCATTTTTCGGCCATGGATGGCCTCTATTAAAGAACCAGCAGCAGCCAGGCGGCTGGGTGGCGAGGCCCAGGAGGGCACCAGGGATAGAACTCCAATAAGAAAACCCTGACTGGCCATGGATGGCTTGGGGAGGCGGAATGATGACGGGCATGGGTATTCCGCCTCCCCAATCCACAACAACCGTGTTGACATCCACCACTGACGAAACGATAATTCGCCTCCCTCACGGCAAGCCTGTCGTCGTGGGCGGTATAATCAGATCAAGCGCCCGTAGCTCAGCTGGATAGAGTACTCGGCTACGAACCGAGCGGTCGGAGGTTCGAATCCTTCCGGGCGCGCCAAATACAGAAAAACCCGCCTTTGTGCGGGTTTTTTTGTATTTCGTGCTCTGGGTATGGGTTTGAGCCTTGTCATGTGTCCCTGGACACATGACAGAGGTTCGACAAAATTGTCGGGAACAATTTTGGTCGCCGCAGGCGCCCGCAGGGCGAAAACCAGGGATGGTTTTCGACAATGCTACCGCGCACGCTCTTGATCGCAAACCATCAAATCCAACAGCATCCCAAGTGCTAGACTTCCGTCCTGAAATTAATCATGCAGCCTGACCAAACAGGCAACTACAGGTAAATCAATGACAACCAAAAACGAATTCCGCGTTGGCAAGCGTGCTGCGGCCGCACCAGAACCCACCCAATATGAACCCGGACCATTCAAAAAATCCAGGCCACCAGAACCACTTCGTTTCGAAGTCAATCTTTCCGCGGAAGCGCTTGATCGTCAGAAGAAAACCGGTTCGGTGCAGGTGAGTATTCCGGGATTCAGCCCGGTTCGTTTGTACTGTGATGAGCAGACTCCGGTCGGGGATGACACTGCACCGCCACCGCTTGCATTTTTTTGTGCTGGTATTGGTTTTTGCCTTATGACCCACCTGACCGACATCCTGACTGCACGAAAGATTGAAGTAACCTCGCTGAAGCTTGAGCAACGCGTCTTTTTTGAGACGAACCTTGGCACGATGAGAGAGCTTGGATATACCACCGAGGGCCGGTGCGAAATGGTTGAAACCCATGTCCTGATCGAAAGTCCGGAACCGAGCGAGAAAATCGCGGCACTTCTGGAAGAGGCGGAAGGTGCCTGCATGGCGCACTTCGCCCTGCGAAATCCTGTTCCGTGGTCAACCCGTCTTGTTCACAACGATACCCAGATCGCTGCGCATGACGGACCCTGAGCTTGCGCTCAGGGATTCGGATTTTCAATTAGCTGAAAGTGCCGCGAATCGGATAGTTGTTTTCAGGGTCACGAATCCACTCAAGGCCTGAGACAAGGCTTTCAAAATCCGGCCTGACAAACGGGTTATTGGATATATCAACAACCTGGAGATGACCGGTTGCGTTGATCACGAACAGTCCCGGTTCGGAAAAGTTGTGGTCGGTCTCTTTCTCCGAGCGCGGTATCGAAATATACAAGCCCAGGTCCTGCATCTGTTCGAGCGTTAAGCCATAATAAAGTGGAAAGTTGACCTCCAGGCGTTGATTGTGATCTTCCAGCTGTTCTTTGCTGTCTGCTGAGACAGCGGCGACGTCTACACCGATGTCGAGCAGCCTTTGCCTGAATCCGGCAAGGTCATTCAAATAGCGGGTACAAAGTGGACAATGTCGTCCACGATAGATCACTACCATTTGCCAGTCAGCGTCACCTCGCGGTTGAGTGATGTCAGTTTCCCCGCCGCCTGGGTTCGATACCGATACTGATGGAAATTCACTTCCAGCGTGTAGTTTTTGAGTTTTCATCTCTTCACCGTTCGTAACAAAGTTAGTCTTCTGCAATTAAGCTATGGGCTCGAGATTTGGAAACCCAATAGCGCTTCTGTATCGCAGTGAATGAGATATTTGAAAAAAAGTGAAAAGACTCATTGATACCCGGCGCGATGGCGACTAGAATACGCGGTCGTTCGGGGTGTAGCGCAGCCTGGTAGCGCAACTGCTTTGGGAGCAGTGGGTCGGGAGTTCGAATCTCTCCACCCCGACCAACTAATTATAGTAGCGACCGTCGTGCGCCCGTAGCTCAACTGGATAGAGCACCGGCCTTCTAAGCCGACGGTTGCAGGTTCGAGTCCTGCCGGGCGCGCCAAACTTCAGGGGCCGATAATCGGCCCTTTTTGTGTGGACGCAATAAACAGAACTCAAATGTACAATGAATCGTGATTCTGATTGCGACGCCAAGCACAGGATTGCGATAAAATATAAACCATTGATTTCAGTGGTGGACGTAGCTCAGTCGGTAGAGCACCGGATTGTGATTCCGGCGGTCGCGGGTTCAAGCCCCGTCGTCCACCCCAATTTTCAGGGCCATTAGCTCAATTGGCAGAGCAGTAGACTCTTAATCTATTGGTTCTAGGTTCGAGTCCTAGATGGCCCACCAACAAGTTAGACGGTACGCCAGACGAAGGCCTGGCATACGGAGCCGGGACTATACGGACTCGAACCGATGGTTTTCCGAGAGTCGCCAGAGGCGACCGAGGAAATCCTCGATGAGGACCTTGCTGCACGATGCTCGTTTTTTGAGCCAGTAAAGCAAGGTCGCCATTGAATCGAGTCCTGGATGGCCCACCAACAAGTTAGACGGTACGCCAGACGAAGGCCTGGCATACGGAGCCGGGACTATACGGACTCGAACCGATGGTTGATCTAATTCTGGATGGTCCATCAGAAATTTCGGGCTTCCGACACCAGTTCTTCTCTAGTGTCGTGTCTGCGCCAGGACACGAAGCGCCGGGAAACATGGCACCGGGCGAAAGTGGCGGAATTGGTAGACGCGCTGGATTTAGGATCCAGTGGGGTAACCCGTGGGAGTTCGAGTCTCCCCTTTCGCACCAGCTTTGTGCTGACCGGTATGACAGTCCGGAAATGACAGCCGGCTATACCGGCTTTATAGACACAGGTAATACAAAAACATGCAGGTCTCAGTAGAAAACACCAGCACACTTGAACGGCGAGTGACCGTTCAGATTCCAGCTGACGATATCAATGGCAAGATTCAATCCCGCTTGCGCGAGTTGAGCAAGCAGGTTCGCATCAAGGGGTTTCGCCCTGGCAAGATTCCAATGAATGTCATGCAGCAGCGCTACGGTGCCCAGGTGCGCAATGAAGTTGTTGGAGAGGCCATGCAGCAAAGCCTCGAAGAAGCCATCCAGAACGAGGAGTTGCGTCCTGCTTCAATGCCACGCCTGGAACCAATTTCCGAATCAAGTCCTCAAGACGATATTGAGTTCACGGCAGTCATTGAAGTTTTGCCGGAACTGGACCAGGTAGAGGTTGCAGAGCTTGAAATTGAGCGACCGGAAGCCGAAGTCAGCGAAGATGATATCGACGAGATGGTCGAGACCCTCCGCCAGCAACGCACCTCATGGGAAACTGTTGAACGTACGCCGAAGGAAGGCGACCAGGTGTTGGTGGAATATGTTGCAGAAACTGATGAGGGCCGGGTCCCGGCTGCCGGTAAACAGCGTATTGCCATCCTGATGGGTGATTCAGGGTTTGATTCCCTGGAAAAAGCCGTATCAAAACTCAAGGAAGGTGATACAAAGGAAGCCAAACTTACATTTCCCGAAGATTATCGGGAAGAATCCCTGACCGGAAAGAAGGCAAAAGTAGAGCTGGAGTTGGTTCGTGTTTCGGAAAGCACCATTCCTGAAGTCGATGAGGAATTTATCAAGAGCTTCGGAATAGAAAGCGGTGACGAGAAAGAACTCCGTAATGAGATCAAGGCAAACCTGGAACGGGAGCTCAAGCAGGCCCGAACATCTCTCATCAAAGTTTCCCTCATCGACGCGTTGATTGCTACGCATCCGGATCTCGCCGTTCCCGAGAGCATGGTCCAATCCGAAGCCGCCAACATGGCAGCCCAGGCTGCTGGAGGGCAGGGAGAAGAGCCAGACGAGGCTCAGGTCGAGGCTTTCACTGAATCGGCCCAGCGGCGGGTTCGCGGTGGCCTCATCATGAGTGAACTTGCTCGCCAGAATGAGATCAGAATTGATGGCGCCAAGGTACGGGAAACCATCGAAACGGTCGCCGAGACCTACGAGCAGCCGGATGAGGTGAGGCAAATGTATTTTTCCAATCCCCAGTTACTGCAGCAGGTTGAAAACGCCGTGCTTGAAGAGCAGGTAGTTGACTGGGTCATGGAGCACGCCAAAGTTCTACCCAAGGAAATGGCCTTTAAGGAAGTGATCGAGGCCGCTGCGAAAAACAGATAAAACCCTGAAACAGGACTGAGTGCACTACAGAATGAATATGGAACCAAGAAATCTTAATCTCGTGCCGATGGTGGTAGAGCAAAGCTCCCGTGGCGAACGCGCCTATGATATTTATTCAAGGCTGCTCAAAGACCGCCTGGTATTTGTAGTTGGTGGCATTGATGACAATGTGGCGAACCTGGTGGTGGCACAGTTGCTGTTCCTGGAATCCGAGAATCCGGATAAAGACATCCACCTTTATATCAATAGCCCTGGCGGTGTTGTTTCGGCTGGTCTCGCTATTTACGACACAATGCAGTTTATCAAGCCCGACGTGAGCACCATGTGTGTTGGACAGGCAGCAAGCATGGGTGCACTTTTGCTGGCGGCAGGTGCTGCAGGTAAACGCTTCTGTCAGCCTCACTCGCGGGTGATGATTCACCAGCCATTAGGCGGTTTTCAGGGGCAGGCGACTGATATTGATATTCATGCCCGGGAAATTCTGAAAACACGCTCGGCCCTGAACGATATTCTTGCGCATCACACCGGCCAGGAAGTGGATAAAGTTGCCAGGGATACTGATCGTGACAACTTCATGGGGCCGAAGGAAGCGAAAGATTATGGCCTGATCGATGAAATCCTTGAGCGCAGAAAGGATGACTCTGGCGACAAGTGAGAGTAATATTTTGGTAATAAGGCTGGGAATATCCGTGATTGCGAACAGGTTAGGTTCATGAGCGAGCAAGAATCCAAGGGCACCGACGGTAAAATTCTATACTGCTCATTTTGCGGAAAGAGCCAGCACGAAGTCCGTAAACTGATCGCCGGTCCGAGTGTTTATATCTGTGATGAATGCGTTGAGCTCTGCAACGACATTATCCGCGAAGAGCTTGAAGAGTCGAGCGCTCCCGATCGCGACTCACTGCCCAACCCCAAGGAAATTCACGAATTTCTGGACCAGTTCGTCATTGGCCAGGAACATGCCAAGAAAGTTCTTTCGGTTGCTGTTTATAACCACTACAAAAGACTGGAAACACGCCAGTCCGAAGAAGAAGTTGAGCTTGCGAAAAGCAACATCCTGCTGATCGGACCTACCGGATCAGGCAAGACACTACTTGCTGAAACCCTGGCAAGAATGCTTAACGTTCCCTTCACCATTGCTGATGCCACCACGCTTACCGAGGCCGGTTACGTGGGTGAGGATGTGGAAAACATCATCCAGAAATTGCTTCAGAAGTGTGATTATGATGTTGAGAAAGCACAAACCGGCATCGTCTATATCGATGAAATCGACAAGGTTTCACGCAAAGCCGAAAATCCTTCAATTACGCGCGATGTATCAGGCGAAGGCGTTCAGCAGGCACTGCTTAAGCTGATCGAAGGCACCATTGCTTCTGTTCCGCCACAGGGTGGTCGTAAGCATCCCCAGCAGGAATTTCTGCAGGTCGATACCGGCCAGATTCTTTTTGTTTGTGGCGGAGCTTTTGCAGGGCTCGAAAAAGTCATCCAGGCACGTTCCACGAAGGCCGGAATCGGATTCTCGGCAGAAGTTCGCAGCACGGAAAGCACCGATCTTATTGGTGATGTGCTGATGGGTGTCGAACCCGAGGACCTGGTCAAATATGGCCTGATTCCCGAGTTTGTTGGCCGCTTGCCCGTTGTTGCGACCCTCAGGGAACTGGATGAAGAGGCGCTTGTTCGAATCCTGGTCGAACCCAAGAACGCACTGGTCAAGCAATATCGCCAGTTGTTTGCTATGGAAGATTCGGAGCTTGAGATTCGAGAAGATGCTTTGGCTGCGATTGCGCGTAAAGCCATGGGTCGAAAGACGGGTGCCAGGGGTTTGCGAACCATCCTTGAAGGTGTTCTGCTCAATATCATGTACGAATTGCCCTCAATGGAGAACGTTTCAAAGGTTGTCATCGATGAGACGGTTATTGATGGTGATGCCGAGCCTTTCATTCTGTACGAGAGCACAACCCAGAACGTCGCTAACAGCGAATAGCTGCTGAAACCTCCTGTAGACCGCATCCTGTCTGGATGTGGCCCATATGGCCGTCAGATGACTCATCCCGTGGCCCGTATTCGTCCTTGAATTTCTCCCGCTGATAACAATATTTGCTCTATCAAACAGACCAACACGCTTGTAGTTTCGATGGTGTAGGGTAGAACCAGCAGCCCCACTCAACAGATTGCTGCGATGGACAGGAAAACGAATGTCAGAAACTGAAACCAGAGATATCGCCACAGCCGTGGCGAACCAGCCCACACCCGTTTTATCGCTTCGCGATGTCGTGGTTTATCCCTACATGGTGATTCCCCTTTTCGTCGGGCGCGAACGTTCAATTCTTGCACTCGACCGTGCCATGGATCTCGACAAGAGAATCGTCCTCGTGACGCAACGCAGTGCGGATATTGACGATCCGGCAGAAGAAGACATGTTCGAGGTTGGAACTCTGGCAACGGTCTTGCAGCTTCTGAAGCTCCCTGATGGCACCACGAAGGTGCTGGTTGAAGGCGGTGAACGGGTCAGGATCAACAGGTACCAGCAGGAAAAAGGTTATTTTGAAGCCAACTGGGAATTGATCCCGGCAGGCGATGACGCACCAGAGCGCGAGCTCGAAGTCACCATGCGCTCATTGGTTTCCCTGTTTGAACAATACGTCAAGCTCAACCGTAAGATTCCACCTGAGTTGCTGACGACCCTTGCAGGTATCGATGATCCAAGTCGTCTTGCCGACACGGTCGCAGCGCACCTGGCCATTCGTCTCGAGGAAAAACAGGTTCTGCTGGAAATGGGTAGTCCGCGCCGTCGCATGGAACACCTGATGGCGCTGGTCGAAGGTGAAATCGATGTTTTGCAGCTCGAAAAACGCATTCGTGGCCGGGTCAAGACCCAGATGGAGAAAAGCCAGCGGGAGTATTACCTCAATGAGCAGATGAAGGCCATCCAGAAGGAACTGGGCGATATGGAAGATGCGCCCAATGATCTCGAGGAGCTGGCCAAGCGCATTGAAGAATCGGGCATGCCCAAAGAGGCTGAGAAGAAGGCGAATTCAGAGCTGAACAAGCTGAAAATGATGTCCCCGATGTCGGCCGAAGCGACTGTGGTTCGTAACTACATCGACTGGATGGTCAATGTACCGTGGAAAAAACGCAGTCGTATTCGCAAGAAACTCGACAAGGCCGAGGAAATTCTTGAAGCCGATCACTATGGCCTGAGCAAGGTCAAGGAGCGGATTCTCGAATACCTGGCAGTACAGCAGCGGGTCCGCAAAATGAAGGGACCGATCCTTTGCCTGGTTGGCCCGCCGGGTGTGGGTAAGACCAGCCTGGGTCGTTCCATTGCGCGCGCCACCGGTCGCAAGTTTGTACGCATGTCGCTGGGTGGTGTTCGTGACGAGGCAGAAATCCGTGGCCACCGCAGAACCTATATCGGCTCAATGCCGGGCAGGGTGCTGCAGAACATGGCAAAAGTCGGCGCCAGGAACCCATTGTTCATGCTCGACGAACTCGACAAGATGTCGATGGATTTTCGTGGTGATCCATCTTCTGCATTGCTGGAAGTACTTGATCCTGAACAGAATAATACTTTTGCAGATCATTATCTTGAAGTCGATTTCGATCTTTCCGAGGTCATGTTCATCGCAACCGCCAATACACTGAACATTCCTCCGGCGCTGCTGGACCGAATGGAAGTCATTCGGATTCCGGGTTACACAGAGGAAGAGAAGCTTAATATTGCACAGCGTTACCTGCTGCCCAAACAGCTTGAACAGCATGGTCTGAAGGACCAGGAGCTAAAAGTCAGCGATTCGGTGTTGATGGACATCATTCGCTATTACACCCGCGAGTCCGGTGTGCGTAATCTCGAACGCGAAATTGCAAAAATCTGTCGCAAGGCGGTCAAGCAATTGGCGCTGGATAACAAGCGGGACTCAGTGCACGTGACGACTCGAAACCTGAGTTCATACCTTGGGGTAAAACGATTCCGCTACGGTCTTGCAGAAGACGAGAACGAGGTCGGACAAGTGACCGGGCTGGCCTGGACAGAGGTTGGTGGAGAATTGCTGCGAATTGAATCCACCCTGGTACCGGGTAAAGGCAAACTCACCCAGACCGGACAGCTTGGAGAAGTGATGCAGGAATCCATCACGGCCGCGATGACGGTTGTAAGAAGCCGTGCCGACAAGCTTGGAATCGATGCTGATTTCCATCAGCACCTTGATGCTCATGTTCATGTGCCCGAGGGCGCAACACCGAAAGACGGGCCTTCAGCAGGCATTGCCATGTGCACCGCGCTGGTGTCGGCATTGACAAAAATTCCGGTCAGGGCAGACGTGGCCATGACAGGTGAAATTACCCTGCGAGGCAAGGTTCTTCCGATCGGGGGTCTGAAAGAAAAACTCCTGGCAGCCCATCGCGGCGGAATCAAGACGGTTTTGATTCCGGATGAGAATGAAAAAGACCTGGTGGATATTCCGAAAGCCATACTGAAAAAGATTGAAGTCATTCCTGTTTCAACGATTGACGAGGTGCTTGAACGGGCTCTTAGCAGCCTGCCTAAGTCGGAAGAACCGCCAGTGGAAGTCGGAAAATCGACCTCATCAGGTGCTGAAGGTACAGTTGTAACGCATTAAATCGGGGTTCTGAGCGGATTTTTTTCGCCTGTTGATGCGGTTTAAACTGTGATTCGGGTGAATGTTACCAATTGGTAACAACAAAGGTTTTCCCCCACATTGAAAAGGTTGGCGCGTTTTGTTCACGCTGGACCTGTGATGTTTGCGCTATTTCTGTTGCGTCCCTGGCGAGTGCTGTATTACTATTCCTGTACAGCTTGCAAGCCTTGGTATACAAGGCTCTCAGGGAAATTCCGCCAATTCCGAGACACAATAATTCATCCGACAGGGTCATAAGTGGTCGGTGGGGTGGCAGGCTGCTTTACATATCGCAAATTGATCTAAAATTTAATGGAGTGCAAGAATGAATAAATCTGAACTTGTAGATTCGATCGCGGCTTCTGCGGGTCTGACAAAAGCTGATGCCGGTCGTGCATTGGACGCTTTTGTAGACGGCGTAACAGGTGCATTGAAAAAAGGTGATTCCGTTTCATTAGTAGGTTTCGGAACATTTGCAGTACGTAAACGCGCTGCTCGTACGGGCCGTAATCCACGTACTGGCGAAACCATTCAAATCAAGGCTTCTAACAACCCGGCTTTCAAGGCTGGCAAAGCGCTTAAAGACGCTGTAAACTAGCGCGCCTTCTGATGGGGTGCTTAGCTCAGTTGGGAGAGCATCGCCCTTACAAGGCGAGGGTCGGCGGTTCGAGCCCGTCAGCACCCACCAGAAAATCGCGGAGTGGTAGTTCAGTCGGTTAGAATACCGGCCTGTCACGCCGGGGGTCGCGGGTTCGAGTCCCGTCCACTCCGCCACTTAGTTTGAAAAGGGCGCCTCATGGGCGCCCTTTATTTTTGCCTTTCCCGTCCATATTGAGACTGGAACGTTAACAAGCCGATTGGGGCGGTGCTGGTTCCGGCGGCATTGGAGTAAATCAGAGTAATGCTTCTTCAGAAATTTCGTGACCGGCTCACCGGTATCATGGCCATCTTCATTCTTGGATTGTTGGCTGTCCCGTTCGCTTTGGTGGGGGTTACCTCCTATTTTGCCCCTGAAACTGAAACCAACGTTGCTATAGTCAATGAGGAAGGGATTACAGTCACCGAATTCAATTCCAGTTTCCAGAATTACCGCGAGCGGATGCGCTCACTGATGGGTACCTCGTTCGACGCCGCACTCTTTGACGACCCGGTCGTCAGAAGAGAGCATCTGGAAACCATGATCGAAAGGGAACTGCTGAGGCAGGTTTCCATCGAGACAGGTCTGTCAGTGGATGATCAGTTCCTGGCTCAGGCGATTCGGGATGTACCCGGATTCCAGATGGATGGCGTTTTCAATACCGAGGTGTACCAGAACCAGCTCACTTCACAGGGTTTGACACCGCAGGAGTTTGAGGACCGGATGCGTTCGTCCATGATCCTGAGGCAGTATCCCGCGACACTCAGTGCCAGTGCCATCGCAACTTCTGCTGAAGTAGATCGTTTTATTGAGCTTCAGCAACAGGAAAGAGCTTTTGGTGCGCTGCTGATTATGGCTGAACCAGAAGAAGATGAAGCTGAAGAGCTGATCGAAGAGGTTGCAGAAGCTGCCGAGGAAGCAGCAGAAGAAGGCGAAGAAGTCATTGAAGCTGCGGAAACCGAGGCAGCAGAAGCTGTTGCAGAAATTGAAGAATCCCGGATCGAGCAGTGGTACGAGGATAATGCCGACGAATATCGTCATCCGGAACGTGTGGTGATCGAATACGTTGAGCTGAACGCTGAACTGATGGAGCCGGAAGAAGAAATTGATGACGACATGCTTCGTCAGCGCTTCGAGGATCAGTCAGGACGCTTTATTACACCAGAGGCAAGGCTTGCCTCTCACATCCTTATTTCCGTTGATCCCACGGCGCCTGAAGCAGATATTGAAACAGCACGACAGGAAGCGCAGGCATTGGCTGATCGTGCTTTGGAAGGCGAGGACTTTGCTGAGCTGGCGCGTGAGTTCTCCGAGGACCAGGGATCTGCACCACTGGGTGGTGACCTGGACTGGGTTGAGCCCGGTTTCATGGTTGAAGCCTTTGAGTCAGCGCTCTATGAACTGGACATGAGTGAGCCGATTTCTGAGCCGGTTCAAACCGGATTCGGCTGGCACATTATCCAGTTGCGTGAAATTCGTCCGGCCGAGGGCATGACATTTGAGGAAGCACGCGAAACCCTGCTGACCGAATTGACTGCTGAGCAGAATGAACGTGTGTTCCTGGACGCTGCTGATCGACTGGTCGATATCATTTACGAAGACCCCACGACCCTTGAAGCCGCAGCTGATGAGCTAGACCTGGAAATCCAGGAAGTGGGTCCCTTTGATCGCAGCGGCATGCCCGGAGGCGTGGCCGCAAACCCCGAATTTGTTGAAACTGCGTTTTCGGATCTCGTGTTGTTACAGGACTCCGCCAGCGACCCAGTCGACCTGGGCCTGAATCATATTGCCGTGCTGCGGGTGCGTGAGCATTTGCCTGAGGCGGCTAAAACCCTGGATGAGGTACGGGACGAAGTCATCGTTGCCATTCGCCAGGATGATGCAATGAAGGCCGCCGAGGCCAGGGCAACCGCTCTTCTGGAGCGTATTGAGAGCGGAGAATCACTGGAACTGCTCGCTGAAGAAACCGGTTTGGAGCTGATTGAATCGGAAGGAGCAACACGCACTTCGAACGAGATCAGGTTTGATCTTCGCTCAGAGCTGTTTGAATTAAAGGCCCCTGAGGGAGACGAGGCCAGGTACGCGGTCCTGCCGTTGGATGATGGCTACGCCGTGGTTGCCCTGAGGGACGTCAGGCCGGGAGCGCTTTCAGAAGAGGAAGAAGCCCGCCGGGATAGCTTCCGACAACGAATTGCCAATGTCAGGGCCAGCAGTGAAACACAGGCTTTCCTGACCGCATTGCGGAATCAGTCGCAAGTCCAGGTATTCGAAGACCGTATTCGCAACTAGGCCGGATTCCACCAGGGCTTTTCGATCCAGGCGTTTTCGATCTAGGTGTTTTCGCCGCTGAGTTCGGCCATGCCGAGAATGTTGTAACCGGCATCCACGTAAGTGATCTCACCGGTCACCCCGGAGGCCAGGTCACTGCACAGGAATGCAGCCACGTTGCCAACTTCTGTTGGCGTAATGCTTCTGCGCATTGGTGCAGTGGTTTCCACGTGATCGAGCATTCGACGGAACTGTGAAATCCCCGCTGCGGCCAGCGTTTTGATGGGGCCGGCGGAAATGGCGTTGACGCGAATTCCCTTCGGTCCCAGGCTTTGTGCCATGTAGCGAACGTTTGCCTCCAGGCTGGCCTTGGCCAGGCCCATCACGTTATAGCTGGGCATGGCTCTGACCGATCCCATGTAACTCAGCGTCAGCATGGACCCATCGCGGCCCTCCATCATGGGCATTGCAGCCTTGCCAAGCGCGGCAAAACTGTACGAGCTGATGTCATGCGCAATTTGAAATCCTTCGCGACTGACCACGTCCATGTAATCGCCCTCAAGCTGATCGCGAGGCGCGAATCCAACGGAATGAACCAGGATATCGAACCGGTCCCAGTGGCTGCCAAGTGCAGCGTACATCGCATCGATTTCTTCATCAGATGCAACATCACAGGGCAGTACGATGTTTGAACCGCAAAGATCTGCGATTTTCTCAACACGGGTTTTCAGCTTGTCGTTCTGGTACGTGAACGCGGTTTCAGCGCCTTGTTGGTGCATCGCTTCGGCAATACCCCAGGCTATTGAGCGCGGGCTGGCGACTCCCACGATGAGTGCCCGTTTACCTGAAAGAAATCCCATCTGTGGTTCCTCTGTGTTTGATTCTTGTTGGCGAAGACTACTGGAATGCTGTTTGCTGATAAAGGATTAGCTGCGCACTGCCCGAAATTCAAGGCGCATGGATGCATTATGATCAAGGACCTCGGAGCCATCCCATGCCAGTTCACCATTAACCCAGGTTGATGCAATTCTGGACGAGAATTGGTGCCCCTCAAATGGACTCCAGCCGCACTTGTAAAGGATGTTTTCCGGTCGCACCAGCGTCGGGGTGGTCGTGTCCACCAATACCAGGTCTGCCCAGTACCCCTCGCGAATGAACCCGCGGTCGATTACGCCAAAACGACGTGCAACATTGTGCGATGTCAGCCTGACAATGTCTTGCAGGCTGAAATTGCCGTTATGGAAATGTTCCAGGATGCAAAGCATGGCGTCCTGAACCAGCGGTAGCCCGGCCGGCGCCTTCAGGTAGTTTGTCTGGGCTTTTTCCTCGGCAGTGTGGGGCGCATGGTCGGTCGCCAAAACGTCGATTTTGCCTTGCTGGAGTGCTTCAATCAGGGCTGCCTGGTCGCGTGGGGACTTGATGGATGGATTGCATTTAATCCGGTTACCCATGCGAGGATAGTCATCACTGTTGAAGTGCAGGAAATGCACGCAGACTTCGGCGGTGATGTTTTTGTTTTCTATCGGACCAGGCTCGAACAATGCCATCTCATCGGCCGTGGTCAGGTGAAGAACATGCAATTGTGCATCGTATGTTTTGGCCAGTTCAACAGCAATCGTTGACGATTCCAGGCACGATTGAGCATCACGAATCCACGGATGTTCGGTAACCGGGATGTCCTCACCATACTTTTCAATCGCCTGCTGAAGCCTTAGTTCAATTCGAGGAGTGGACTCGCAGTGAGTGGCGATGACAGTTTGCGCTTCTCGAAATATTCCGGCCAGGGTTTCTTCGTTGTCGACCAGCATGTTGCCGGTGGATGCACCCATGAAAATTTTGACACCGCACGCCTGTCCGGGAGGCAGTGAACGAATGACTTCAAGATTGTCGTTGCTTGCGCCCATGTAGTAGGCGTAGTTGGTTGCGGCCACTTCAGCCGCCCTGGTGTATTTGTCTTCCAGCGCATCCAGTGTCAGTGTGGGTGGAGAGGTGTTTGGCATCTCCATGAAGCTGGTGATTCCGCCTGCCAGCGCAGCCCTGGATTCTGTTGCAATGCTGCCCTTGTGGGTGAGACCGGGTTCACGAAAGTGCACCTGGTCATCGATCATGCCTGGGAGCAGGTGCCTGCCTTCAGCATCAAACACGCTTGCGCCTTCAGTTGATTCGCCTCCACCCGAGATTTTTTCAATCCGGCCGTCACGAATACGGACGTCGCCCTCGGTGATCCCGTTTTCAGAAACAATGCGGGCATTGGTGATGATTGTCGGTCTGTTCATGTTGGATTTATCCGGAATTGTCTCGGAAAAGGAATTCAGGGTACGGGATCATAACCACCGTCGCATAACGGATGACAGCGTGCAATCCGCTTTATTGCCAGAATACTGCCTTTCCAGGCGCCATGCTTGTCGATGGCTTCGGAGGCATAAACGGAGCAGGTGGGTGTAAAACGGCAAGCGCCCCCCAATATAGGGCTAAGGAGAAGTTGATAACCACGAATCAAGAACTTAAGAAACTTTTTCATCTTTAATCGGTCTGGTTCACATGTTGAATTTGCTTCGCGGGCTTGCCGTGGGCTTCAACATCGGCTATAACTCTCCAATTTCTTTTACGCCCCCAGGGGGAAAAAGAGCTAAATAGTTCTATAAAACAATAGCTTATAAGAGAAAATGAAATGGAGCAAGGAGAAGGAATCAACATGGCGCCCAAAAGAGTCGTTCTGAAAAAGGGATACAAGCCAACGAAGAAAGAGGAGTACATGTCACCGGAGCAGCTGGAGTACTTTCGCCAGAAGCTTCAGACATGGCGCGAAGAGCTGATCGAGGAGTCACGGGAGACAATCAGTAACCTCAGGGATGAAGTGCGTGATGTCGGTGACGAAGCTGAGCGCGCTACCCGGGAGACTGAAAACAGCCTCGAACTTCGCACCCGCGATCGATATCGCAAACTGATCAACAAGATCGACAAGGCACTTGCCCGACTTGATGATGGTGATTATGGCTATTGTGACGAGACAGGTGAAGAAATTGGCCTGGAACGTCTGGAAGCGAGACCCATTGCCACTTTATGCCTTGATGCGCAGGAGCGCTGGGAATTACGCCAGCGTCAGATGGGTGAAAACCGCTGACCCTGGCGGATGGCACTCGAATTGTCATCAGAATTTCATAAAACTCTTAGTGCGACAATCTGAAAATTTCGTTAAGATAGGGATTGCGATTGGGAGAAAGGCTGTTCGGCTGTCTGAACAGTCGATCAGTTAAAATAAACGATGTACTTCTCAAGGAGTTTCTTGTGAAACGCTCAACTGTTTTCATACTTTCCGCAGTTCTGGCCCTGAGCTTTAGTTCAGCTGTCTGGGCGCAGGCTGACGGATTTAGTGACCAACCCTGGCATATTACCTACTCGATCGGTGGTGCCGACTGGGACAACGACCGACAAAGCACCGATGGTGATATCTGGAATTCGGTCGGTTTTGGTCGCTTCATCAACGACAAAATCAGTTTTGATATCGAATGGGATCGGTTTTCGGGTGATATTGACCCGGAACTGGTTAACGATTTTATTCCCGGCGCAACCGGTAACAGCTGGAGTCTGACCACCTGGAGTTTGATGGGGCGTTATTTCTTCACCGACAACAACTGGCGTCCGTACGTCGTGGCTGGTCTTGGTATTACCGACCACTCGAATATTTTCGACAGTAGCGACAATGTTGCATTCAGTTATGGTGTGGGCCTTCAGTCCAAGTTTGCCAAGCACTGGAGCGGTCGTGCGCAATTGTTGTGGCGTAATGACAAAGACGGCAATACTTTCCCGCAAAATAACAGCTACAGGGATATGTATTTTTCAGTTGGTCTGACATTTGATTTCGGCGGCACTGAGCCACCACCGCCACCACCGCCACCGCCACCACCACCTCCGGCCAAGAAAGAAAACCCGGATCTTGATGGTGACGGCGTACCTAACGAACGTGACAAGTGTCCGAACACGCGCCCGGGTGCCGTTGTGGATCTGGACGGTTGCGAAGTTGAAGCGGTTATCGAACTGAAAGGTGTTCACTTTGACTTTGACAAGGCGACACTCAGGCCGGATGCCATTGCAATTCTTAATGACGCTGCAGCATTGCTCAACGAGCATGAGCGTGTCGTTGTTGAAGTTGCCGGTCATACCGACAGCAGAGGTTCTGACCAATATAACCAGGGCCTTTCAGAGCGTCGTGCCAACACGGTTCGCGACTACCTGGTCAGCAAAGGCGTTAACGCCAGTCGTCTGACTGCTCGCGGTTACGGTGAATCACGCCCGGTCGCAACCAATGACACCGATGCAGGTCGTCAGGAAAATCGACGGGTAGAGCTGGTGGTTCTCGACCGCTAGGTTAAACCCTCAAAAACGAAAAAAGCCCCGCCACTCAGCGGGGCTTTTTTTTCAATTTACCATTATCCCGGCAGCCCAATAAATCCAGCTCCGACATCCCGGAAAGTCGAATAGACTTATCCGGGATGACGAACTGTTTGTTGGAGCGGACTGTGGCCGCGACAATCGTTGCTGGTCGCTTCGTTTGAAAGGTAGGAGCCGGGTGTAGTCGCGACTTTTTAGTTTTGCGACCAGGTCGCGGCGACGGCGCCGCTCCTACAGCAAAGATGCCGCATGGCCCTTGATCGCACCAAGCATGGCGTGAAGACCATTGGCGCGGGTTGGGGAGAGGTGTTCACTCAGCCCGATTTTTTCGATAAAGAACGGTTCGGTTTCAGCGATTTGTTGTGCGCTGCAACCGGAATAGACTTTGATCAGCAGGGCAATCAGGCCGGAAACGATGGCAGCATCGCTGTTGGCACGAATGGTGACCCTGTCGCGGTCACCTTCCAGATACAGCCAGACACTTGACTGACATCCTGAAAGCAGCTTGTCATCGCGCTTTTCGTCTTCCGCCAGTGGTTCCAGTTTGCGACCAAGGTCGATCAGGTACTGGTAACGATCGAGCCATTCCGGGAAAAAACTGAAATCTTCTGCGATTTCGTTCTGAATGCTGACAGGATCTATTTCTTGCGCCACAGTGTTCCGTCCGGGCCGTCTTCCAGCAGTATGTCCATTGAATCAAGTTCGTCCCTGATTGCGTCAGCCGTTTCGAAATCACGGGATTGCTTCGCCTCGATGCGCTTTTCGATGAGTGATTCGATCTTCTCAACCTCATCTGAATCTGTATTCATGGCGAACCATTGATCAGGGTGCTCCTGCAGCACGCCGATAAAACCTGCATTGGCCAGCAATTCGGCAGCTGAGCTGCGAGCTTCTTCCTCGGACTCCGCGTTGGCGAGTACCCTACCGACCTTGTTGATTTCCGCCAGTGCAACCGGCGTATTCAGGTCATCCCGCAGGGCATCCAGAAATGATTCTGTTGGCTGTTCCGCAGGCTTCAGCTTTCCGAATCGCTCGGTCGCGGTTCGAATGACACCATAGAGACGATCCAGTGTTTTTTTGCAGCGATCTAGTGCCTTGTCTGACCAGTCGAGAGGCTGACGATAGTGGGCACTCAGCAACAGGTAGCGCAATGCCTCACCTGCATGGTCCTTGAGTAATTCGTGGACGATCATGGTGTTGCCAAGTGATTTGGACATCTTGCGTTTCTCAACTGTCACGAATCCGTTGTGCATCCAGTAGCGGGCAAATGCCTGGCCCTGGTGCGCGCAAACGCTTTGCGCAATTTCATTCTCGTGATGTGGAAATACCAGGTCCTGGCCACCGCCGTGGATATCGATGGTTTTTCCAAGGTGACTTTCTGCCATGACAGAGCACTCCAGGTGCCAGCCTGGTCGTCCCCAACCCCAGGGGCTTTCCCAGCCGGGCTGCGGGTCATTGGATGGTTTCCACAGGACGAAGTCGCCAGGGTGTCGCTTAAATGGAGCAACCTCAACTCGTGCGCCTGCCACCATTTCGCGCATGTCGCGTCGTGACAACTTGCCATATTTATCGAACGACTCGATACTGAACAGCACATGGCCTTCCGCCTCGTAGGCGTGTCCATCGCTGATCAGCTGCTTGATCATTGTCAGCATCTGCTCAATGTGCTGCGTGGCACGTGGCTCGATTGTGGGTTTTCCGACACCAACAGCCGCCATATCTGCATGATACGCATCGGTGTAGCGTTTCGAGATGGTCTGGATGTCAACGCCTTCTTCCGCCGCAGTTGCATTGATCTTGTCGTCCACATCAGTGATGTTGCGGGCATATACGACACTGGGGTAATGCAGCTGCAGCAATCGGTACAGCACATCAAAAATGACCGCGGGGCGGGCATTGCCGATATGGGCGTAGTTATAAACCGTCGGTCCGCAAACGTACATCGTGACTCGCTCTGGATCGAGGGGTTCAAATGATTCTTTTTCACGCCTGAGCGTGTTGTAAATTCTGATGTTCAAGGATTGCCAGTTGCCTGTGCCGGGCCGGAGGTCTAAAGTCCAGCCGTTAATTAGTTATCAGGGTGATTTAGAGTTCACCGATATTTTACCAGCCTGGAGCAGGAAGGCCATGACAACAACCTCCAACACTCATCAACATTTTGGTGAACACATTCGGCACAACATTGATCGTTGGACCTCGGCGCTGGAGCAAAATGGCTTTGATTCTGTCCTGGTTCACTCAGGAACCCCGATGTACAGCTTTCTGGATGATTACGAGTATCCATTCAGGCCAAACCCGCATTTCCTCAGCTGGCTGCCTCTGACGCATCATCATGATAGTGCTCTTTTAATACGGCCGGGTAACAAGCCTCGGTTGTGTTTCTATCAACCGGACGACTACTGGTATCTGCCACCGGCCGATCCGGAATCATGGTGGGCTGACCATTTTGACATTCAAACGGTTGCCGGTTCAGATGACT
Source organism: Lysobacterales bacterium (assembly GCA_035267185.1). Lineage (GTDB taxonomy): Bacteria > Pseudomonadota > Gammaproteobacteria > Xanthomonadales > SZUA-36 > JAUIBE01. Next base: position 28,163 of record DATFLY010000043.1, read on the forward strand.
GGGTTGGACAGTTGCGACCAGATATCACCGGCAATACAGCTGCAATTGGAGATTCACCATCCCTGGAAGCGCTGTTTCCCCAGGACCGTATCAACCCTGAAAACCTCGTCACCGGCATCCACCTGCAACGAACCCGCAAGACAGGGTATGAGATTGCATGTATGGCCGAGGCCAGCAGACTTGCAGTTCTGGCGCATCATGCCGCTGAAAATGCTTTTATGGACGGACGCAGTGAACTGGAGATTCACCAGGCGTACCTGGCGTCATGTGGTCACACGGATGCGCGCTTGCCTTACCACAACATCGTGGCGCTGAATGAGCATGGTGCTGTATTGCACTACCAGGGACGGGAAGCGACAGTCCCTGGCCAGTCGCGGTCATTCCTGCTCGATGCCGGGTGTACATTCAATGCCTATTGCTCAGACATCACACGAACATACAGTCGCAACAGTGGGTTGTTCGCCGATTTGATCAGTGAAATGGATCAGCTGCAGCAGCAACTGGGCAACAGGGTAGAAGCTGGAGTCGATTTTCGGGACCTTCACCTGGATACCCACCGGGGTATTGCCGGGATTCTTTCCGACGCCGGTGTGATCCGTACTGATGCAGAAAACGCGGTCGAGAGCGGCCTGAGTTCGGTCTTTTATCCACATGGCCTGGGTCATTACATCGGCCTGCAAACCCACGATGTCGCGGGGCTCATCGATAACGATGGTAATCCCTCGCCCACACCCGATGGTCATCCTTTCCTGCGCCTGACCCGTGTTCTCGAGGCGAGCAATGTTCTCACCATTGAACCAGGGCTTTATTTTATCGAGTCCTTACTGAACGACTGGCGAGACAATCGGGATGCGAGCGTCATCAACTGGGACCTGGTTGATTCAATGAAGCCCTATGGCGGGGTTCGAATCGAGGACAACCTGGTGGTGGAAGAGGGTGGTAACAGAAACCTTACGCGTGAGGCGTTTGCGGCCTTGTAGAAAAAGACTAGGGTGCGTCTTCCAGCAATCCAAGACGATCCAGTTCTTTCAAATCAATGTCCCCGGCAGGGCCATGATTCCAGATGGTGCTTTTTTGTGAGAAGTCGAGTTTCTTTTCCGGGCTGGCCAGCGCTTTGACAGCATCGATGAGTCCGGTGCTTTGCATGGTGCTGGTCACCAGCCGGTCAAGGTCGCTTCCATAGGGCTCGCCAATAATCTTTCGCATGGCCTTGTTCGCTCCGGTCAGGTCATCCGGAAACAGGTATTTACCTGTCTGGAACTGGTAATGATCTGAAACGAGCTGCATTGAGGTCAGTGAACAATATGCATCATCCAGCAGCCCGATGATGCCGAGTTGATCCGGGATGATGTCTTCCCCCTCCAGCCAGTAGGATTCCACCACCCGGAGTATTTTTTGCATCGGCTCCGCGAGGCCGACTGTACTGGCAGCAGTCCATGCTACTTTCATCATGTATGGCACCAGCTCGATGTAGCGGCATACAAAGCGGGAGCCACTCTCAAGGTCCTCGTCACTGACTTGCAGGCCCTGGCGATCAGCCACGCCACCCAGCAACTCACCGATGTCCGAGCGTGCATCTGGTGCGTTGCAATTTTCAGCGATCATCGATTCGATGTGGGCAGTATCCATAAAATAGTTGGCCCGCGGCGGGAGGCGTATTCTAACAGTCTCCGGTGCCCCGGCAAAAATCCTTGCTTTCAGGGGTGGAAGGCTTGATCCGCTATGCTAGTATGCGATTCGCTTTCAGACCGATCAGACTTCCCTTGCTGCTTCTTTCACTCATAACGCTATTCGCCGGTCCGCTGATCTACATCTGGTTGCAGGATCATCGGCTCCTGGCCGAAAAAGTCGAGCGCGTGCTGGTTGGTTTGTTGCTGCTGATCGTGGTTGCACTTCTGATACCGGAAATGTACGAAGTGCTCTCCTGGACTGCACCAGCCCTGGCATTTTTAGGGTATCTGCTTCCCGGATTACTTGAGAAAATGATCCGCCAGGCGGCAAAGACACTGCATCTTGCCAGCCTTGTGGCAGCGGCACTGGGCCTGCTGGTTCATGCCATGCTGGATGGTGCAGGTCTTGCAGGCAGCAAATTGCAGGGATCTGTCGAATTGGCAATGTTGATTGTTTTGCATCGGTTCGGTGTTGGGATGATTCTCTGGATGGTGATGCGCCCGGCCTTTGGGCGCAGGATTGCGTGGTTGACCCTGACTGGTGTTGCCGCTGCAACCATCATTGGTTATGAGTTTTCCGAGAGACTGCTGCCACTGGCCGGGGATACAGGAATAGCTGCGTTTCAGGCTGTCGTGATCGGGACCATCGTTCATAGCCTGATTCATCGGGAGCATGTTCATGAGGAGGGGCACCAACACTGAGAGTGAGTTGGGGGGGATGATGGGTTCAAGTACAGATCTCTAAACATCCGGAATTGATCCTGATTCAACCAGGTCTCGCCAACAAGCGGCGCGAAGAATTAATTTGACTATATGAAGGCTCGAGACGCGGTCGGGGTGAGAGGGGATGTTTCTGTGCTTTGTAATAACCGGTGTTGTTCCTCGCCCAAGTCGCCTTCTGTCATAAACCCGAAAGCCGGCAACATGTGCGAGGAACGCTCACAAACACTGTACTTCTTATCACCGGTAGTCGGTTCCAGGGCCAGCTCCCCGTTTCTAAAACGAAAAAGGCCTTCCCGGATGTGTGAGAAGGCCTTTTTCGTTTTAGAAACTGGTCGGGGTGAGAGGTGCTATTTCTATGCTCTGTAAGAAGTGTTGTTGTTCCTCGCATTTGTCGCCTTCTTTCAAACACCCGAAAACCGGCAACAAATGCGAGGAACGCTCACAAACGCTGTACTTTTAATCACCGGTTGTCAGTTCCATCCCATCTCCCAATTTCGAATAGAAAAAACGGCTTCCCCTTTTAGGTGAGGAAGCCGATTTTTCTATTTAAAATTGGTCGGGGTGAAAAGATTCGAACTTTCGGCCTCTGCCTCCCGAAGGCAGCGCTCTACCAGGCTGAGCTACACCCCGGGATGTGCTCGTGGAGGGCAATTATTCTATATAAGCGCTCTTCGGATTTAAAGTTTGGCCAGAATCAATTCGCCGGCTTGTCGAACTGTTAAGATTTCGTAACTTTTTTCTGATAAGATTCTTAAATCCTTCCAGGTGCAGAGTGGAAGGACTACCAAATTATGCGAAGAATTTCTTCAAATAAAACGACTAAATGCATTTCAAGCACATCGGATCGCCCAATTCCTTTTGGCGAATCCGTACCAATGAGGCAGGCTAAATCATGAGCAATAAGATACGTCTGAGTTTTTCCGCGATCGCCCTGGTGGTTTTGATCGCGCTTCCAGCGATTCTCAGCGCACAAACAATTACTTCCTCAATCAGGGGAAGTGTCATCGACCAGGCGGGAAATGTTGTATCGGGGGCTTCGGTTGAAGTTGTCGATCTTCGTAATGGCGCAACCCGTAACGTGACCACAAACAATTCCGGCACCTTCCTGGCAGCGAGACTGTCGGCGGGTGGCCCATACCAGGTGACAGTTGAAGGTACCAAGACGGTAACCGTTGACTCGTTGGATGTTGGTGAAATTTACAACCTGGTGATCAATTTGCAGCAGGCTTCCTCAATTGAGGAAGTTGTGGTTGTTGGTGAGGCGGGAACCACCCTGGTTAATGTTGCAGCTGGTCCAAGTGCGACATTTACACAGTTCGAGCTGGAGACTGCGGTTGCGTTTGATCGCGATATCCAGGAAGCCTACTCGATTGACCCTCGAGTTTACGCTGACCTGGGTGATCGTGGTTCGTCCATCAACTGTGCCGGTAAACACCCTCGTTTCAACAGCCTGACGCTTGACGGTGTTGGCCTGAATGACCGTTTCGGACTAAACGACAATGGTTATGCAACAGCGACCGGTCAGCCATTTCCTTATGATGCAATCGAGCAGGTTGCAGTCGAACTGGCGCCATTTGATGTGACATACGGTGGTTTCTCTGCCTGTAACATCAATGCAGTGACCAAGGCCGGTTCCAACGAATGGGAAGCGGGTGCCTGGTGGGAGTGGAACAACGAGGACATGCGTGGCGATTCACTTTCAGACGATGGCGTGACGGAAAAAATCGAAAGCAGTAATTTCGATAACCGCAGGCGTGGTTTCAAATTGGGTGGCCCCCTGATTAAGGACAGGCTCTGGGTTTACGGCTCATATGAAAGAGAAGAGCGTCCCAATTTCCTGGCCATGGGTTACAGGGGGTCCAATAATGGTGATGAGCGTGAATGGCTGAGTGAATCTGAATTCAATCGCGTCCAGGACGTTGCTCGTAACATTTACGGCTACGATCCGGGCGGATTGCCACAGGATGCTTCCCGTGAAAACGAAAAGTGGCTGGTGCGCGCTGACTGGGCCATCAATGACAACCATACGCTGACGGGTGTATATAACTACAGCGATGGCTTTCAGGTCAACGCATCTGACAACGATTCAAACGAGTTCGAGTTCCCGAATCACTTCTACACCAAGGGTTCAGAACTGACCAGTTGGAACCTGCGTTTGAATTCGCAATGGACGGATGCATTCTCGACCGCGATTTTCTACAGCGACAACGAGATGAACGACAGCCAGGTGACCGTGGGACCGAAAGACTTCGGTGATCATCAGATCAGCCTTCCTGGCCGCAACACCATTTACCTCGGTGCAGATGACTCACGCCAGGCCAACTCCCTGAACTGGAGTTCCAAGTTCTTCAAAGTAACTGGCCAGTTCCTCGCAGGTGATCATGTCATCACGGCGGGATATGAGCGCGAAGAGCTGTCTGTATTCAATATCTTCGTACAGCACTCACGTGGTGGCGAATACGATTACTTTGATAACAGCGAATCCAACCCGGGCTTTTGTGGTGGTCTATCAGCCCAGGGTCGTCTGGATAATCCCGATTGCGGTTTGTCAGGTATCGATAAATTCGAGCTGGGTCTGCCGGATCGTCTCTATTACGGCAGCGCAGGTGGATCCAACAACCCGCTGGATGCGGCTGCCAGGTTCCAGAACAACAAGAACAGCGTCTATATCCAGGACGAGTGGTTCTGGGCTGACAAAGACGTGTCTTTCGTATTCGGATTGCGTTACGACTGGTTTGATAGTGACGATCGCCCCAACTATAACGTGGCTGTGTCTAACGCGACCGGGATAAGAAATGATGCAAACATCGATGGCCTGGACATCATCCAGCCTCGAATTGGCTTCACCTGGACGGCTTCGGATTCAGTCACGGTGCGTGGTGGAATCGGCCTGTTCTCGGGTGGCAATCCGAACGTCTGGCTGTCAAATGCCTGGTCTAATGACGGCATAACAAACGTTCAGACGCGCCTCGATAACTTTGGCGCACAGTCATGGTTTGGCGACGACGCACTGGTGCTGACAGGTGAAATGCGTCCTGGATATGATCCGACACAGGATCAGTTTGACCAGGTTGCTGCTGCCGGTCCTGATTCAGGATCCACCAGCAACGTGGTACTGCTTGACCCTGATTACGAGCAACCATCAGACTGGAAATTCGCCATTGGCGCAACCTGGGATATGCCCTGGTATGACATCACCCTGGATGCTGATTACCTGTATTCCCGTGGCGAAGACCCTGCACTTTATCGCGATGTCTCACAGGTGCGCGTAGGCCAGACCGTGGCCGGAGCCCCCTTGTATGACTTCTGTGACGGTTGTGGTGAAGAAAACCTGATGCTGACCAACTCGGATGAAAATCCGGAGTCACACGTTTTCTCGCTGATCTTTAATAAGTCCTGGGACAATGGCCTGGATGCGATGTTAGGTTATGCATACACTAAAGCTGAAGACGTATCTCCCATGACGGCATCCACAGGAGGCTCCAATTACGAGAGCGTGGCGACCAATGATCCGCAATTCCCGACGTCGGAAACTTCGAACTGGGAAGTGCCAAGCCGATTCACTTTACGCCTGACCTATGGGCACGAGTTCTTCAGCGACCTTGAGAGTCGCTTCACACTTTACGGCGTGCATGAGAAAGGCGAACCCCAGTCATTTGTAATGAGTGGCGGTGAGCCCAGCAATCCATTCTTCCCACGTCACCTGTTGTATGTGCCAAGTGGTTCTGATGATCCGGCAGTCGTTTTTGACCCCGGGTTTGACCAGGCAGGATTTTTCTCCTGGGCCGATTCACAGGGCCTGGCTCGCGGACAGTTCGTGGAACGTAACCAGAATCACGCAGGTTGGACCACGCGTATGGATTTCCTCTACACGCAGGAAATCTTCAGCGGCCTGTGGAAAACCCGCGGTAAGGTCTTCCTCAAGATCTATAACCTGACCAACATGCTGAACGACAGCTGGGGTCATATCGAGCAGGGTCAGTTCTTCCCGCTGAATGTAGTAACCAATGGTGTTAACGATCAGGGCCAGTACACATTCGAGTCCTGGCGGCCACAGTCAGTGGGTGAAATCAATGAACAGCGTTCCCTCTGGGAAGCCCGAATTGGTTTTGAAGTCGATTTCTGATCCTGTAATAAGCTAATATGCAAATGGCGGCTTCGGCCGCCATTTGTTTTTCTATCCTCAACATTGTGAGCAATTCTTAATGCCTGCCGATTCCGTTTCCACCCGCTTTTATCCCGCCGGGATGCTCAACACGCTCAGTCAGCATGAAGTCGATCGCCTTCAGGACGCAACCCGCGGCGACCTCGCTAATCTGCTTCGTCAATGCACCCTGGCGGTGCTGAACAGCGGTGTCGATGGTGATGACGCTGAGGAACTCCTGGAACGCTATGAAGACTTTGAAATTCGGGTGCAATCGGTCAATCGCGGGTTGAGACTGGAAATCGAAAATGCACCCGGAGCAGCATTTGTCGACGGACGCATCATCGAAGGTATCCGCGAGTTATTGTCGGCAGTGATACGAGATCTCGTTTATTTCGACAGTGAAATCAAGGGCCATCCTCATCACGATCTCAATAATTCAGCAGGCATCACCAATGCCGTGTTTGAAATGCTTCGCAATGCCAATGCCCTGAAACCGAATATCGAGCCTGACCTGGTGGTTTGCTGGGGCGGTCATTCAATTAATCGCGAAGAGTATGACTACACCAAGGAGTGCGGATATCAGCTTGGTCTGAGGCGACTCCACATCATTACCGGATGCGGGCCCGGCGCCATGAAAGGACCGATGAAAGGGGCAACCATTGCCCATGGTAAACAGCGCGTGTCGCCCGGGCGCTACATTGGTATTACCGAGCCGGGCATCATAGCTTCCGAATCGCCCAACCCGATCGTCAACGAGCTCATCATCATGCCGGATATTGAAAAACGGCTTGAGGCATTCGTCAGGCTGGGACATGGCGTAATTGTGTTTCCGGGGGGCGTTGGAACGGCAGAGGAGATTCTGTATTTGCTGGGTATCCTGCTGAATCCTGCAAATGCCGCCATGAAGATGCCAATGATCCTTACCGGTCCGGCCAGTGCCAAAGAATATTTCGAACGAATTGACGACTTTATCGGAATGACCCTGGGGCAGGAGGCCCAGAGTTGCTACGAAATCGTTGTTGATGATCCTCCGGCCGTGGCGCATAAGCTCTCACAGGGCCTGGAACAGGTCAGGGTACGCCGTATCAAGATGAATGACGCGTTTTATTTCAACTGGCTGTTGGAAATTGATCAGAATTTTCAGATCCCGTTTCCGCCAACGCATGAGAATATGGTGAATCTGGAGCTGGGTAAGGACCAGCCGGTTCACGAGCGAGCGGCCAATCTGCGTCGGATGTTTTCCGGAATTGTGGCCGGGAACGTCAAACCCGAAGGCATCCGTGCAATTCGTGAACATGGGCCATTCCGGATTCGCGGAGAGCAGGAACTGATGAAGGCGCTGGACGAGTTACTTGAGTCATTTATCGCCCAACATCGGATGCGGTTGCCGGGTACAAAATATGAGCCTTGTTATGAGATCATCAGCTGATCTTTGTGTCGCATGCGGGCTGATTCAGATCATTCTTTCTGATAGCCTTGCGGGCTGAATTTGCAACCCGCGAGGTCCTGCCATGCGTTTTCTCCAACGATTCTTTCCGGTGATGTGTCTGGCCTTGTTGTCCGCGCTCACCATGGTCGCCTGTAAACCTGCCACGACCGAAGCACAGGCAGTTGCCACGGCGGTCGAAGTGCAGGAGGAAGTGACTCCTGAGCTTACCGTGGCGGACGCGGTTGCCTTTGTTGAGGCAGCAGAGTTACGACTGGGTGAGGCGGAACAGCACGCGGAAAGGGTTGAGTGGGTTTATTCCACTTACATCATGGAAGATACCGCCCGGCTTTCTGCCCAGGCCACCGAGGAACTCACTGCTGCCCGTGTTGAACTGGCCGGCGAGGCATCCCGGTTCATGGAGATTGAAGGGCTCGATCCCGTCACATTCAGAAAACTCAACATGATCCGCAGTGGGATTGTGGTTCCCGCCCCGGCAGATCCCGAGAAAATTGCTGAGCAGGCAGAAATCGGAGCCATGCTCGGCGGTATGTACGGTGCGGGCAAGTACTGCAAGGATGATGGCGAATGCCTGTCGCTTGAAGATCTTGAAGACATCATTGATAACTCAAGAGACCCGGAAGCTTTGCTGGAAGCCTGGGCTGGTTGGCGTACAGTCTCCCCGGCCATGAAACCCCTGTATGAACGTCAGGTTGAACTGGCAAACGAGGGCGCGCGGGAACTCGGGTTTGATGACCTTGGGACCATGTGGCGCTCCGATTACGATATGCCGCCTGAGGACTTCCCCGGCGAGCTTGATCGTTTATGGGAGCAGGTCAACCCACTCTATGAAGCCCTGCACTGCCATGTCCGGGCACGTTTGAACGAGCAGTATGGTGATGAGGTGGTGCCTCCGAACGGACTGATTCCGGCCCATTTGCTCGGCAATATGTGGGCGCAGAGCTGGGACAACATCTACGACATAGTGGGACCGGAATCTTCTGATCCAGGCTATGACCTCACGGCGCTGTTGAATGAGAACGAGTTCGATGCGATCAGGATGGTTGAGACTGGAGAGAATTTTTTCAGTTCTCTCGGTTTCGAACCCCTGCCTGAAACTTTCTGGAGTCGTTCACAATTCACCAAACCGCGTGACAGGGAGGTTGTTTGTCACCCTTCGGCCTGGAACGTGGATGCTGACGAGGATCTGCGCATCAAGATGTGCATCGATGTCATTGGCGAGGATTTCAGGACCATTCACCATGAATTGGGGCATAACTATTATCAGCGCGCCTACAACCAGGAAACCTACCTGCATCGAAATGGCGCCAATGACGGATTCCATGAAGCCGTGGGAGACACACTGTCACTGTCCATCACGCCTGCTTACCTGGTTCAGATCGGCTTGCTCGAAAATGAGCCTGGTGCATCCGGAGACATCGGACTGCTAATGGCCCGGGCCCTGCAAAAAGTAGCATTCCTGCCATTTGGACTGCTCGTGGATCAGTGGCGCTGGAAGGTATTTGCCGGAGAAATTACGCCAGATCAATACAACCAGGCCTGGTGGGATCTGCGAGCCAGGTACCAGGGAATCGGAGCGCCAATTGAGCGCCCGACAGATGCTTTTGACCCGGGCGCCAAGTACCACGTACCTGGAAATACACCGTACATGCGCTATTTTCTTGCGCACATTCAGCAGTTCCAGTTCTTCAAGGCGTTGTGTGACATTTCAGGATATGAAGGACCGGTGCATCGCTGCTCGTTTTACGGCAGCGATGAGGCAGGTCAGCGCCTCAACGCAATGCTGGAAATGGGTCGCACCAAACCATGGCCTGATGCGCTTGAAGCGCTGACCGGGACCCGTGAGATGGACGGCACTGCCGTACTTGATTACTTCGCGCCCCTGAAAGTGTGGCTGGACGAGCAAAACGCTGACCGCGAGTGCGGCTGGTAGCGCCTGACTCAAAATCAGGCGAGTTTGCCCAGAATCTGACCGACAATCACCGGGTCACCCTTGTCATAATCGGCAAGGGAGGCAACCGAATTGGGCGGTTGAATCAAAATAACGGTTGAGCCCATGTTGAAGCGGCCCATTTCTTCACCTTTTTTCAGCCTGATGTCGTTGCGGGACCAGTCTCCTGATGTCACCCGCTTTCCCCTGGGTGGTGTGACCTGCCCGGACCAGACCGTCTCGATGCTTCCAACCATGAATGCGCCGACCAGTACCAACGCCATGGGCCCGAATTCAGTATTAAAGATGCTGACAACCCGCTCGTTTCGGGCAAACAACTTCGGCACACGGTTTACGGACCAGTCAGCAACGCCAAACAGTCGTCCCGGAATATGAATCATGCGCTGCAGTTGACCAGCCACCGGCATATGAATCCGATGATAATTGTGTGGGGCCAGGTAAATGGTGTGAAAGTAGCCGTTCTTTAACTCTGCGGTCGCCGGGTCCCTGGCCAGTAATGTGTTGAGACTGAAATACTGACCCTTGGCCTGCACCAGGCGATCGCCCGTAAACCGGCCGCATTCGCTGATCACACCGTCACAAGGACTGTTGAATCCCCTGGCATCAGCGTTCTGCGGTCTTGCACCAGGTTCAAGCTCACGAGTGAAAAAGTCATTGAACGATTTGAAGTCGGCCAGATCCTTGTGTTTTGACTCACTCCAGTCGACGCCGGCAATGCCGCCAATCATCATGATCAGCAGGTTTTTGACCGGAGGCCATTGCACGCGCATCAGGTGATAGACGCAACGCGACAGAAGGTGGTGAGGAAGCACGTACTGTATCGCTGCCAGTAGCCAGCCAATAATGCTCATTTTGAGGTCCTGAAGCAGTTGTTTTTGACACGAACACCCAAATCGTTGTCATGCCCTAACTTGTTATTCTGATCCATTGAATGCATCGGCAGGTTCTGAACCAGTGTGAATTATACTGCCATTCACACGATTACGGAGAAGCAGTGTGCGGACAGTGCGTGAATGGATTGATTGGGCTGCGGGGCGGTTCGCACAGGCGGACCTGCATTACGGCCACGGCACCACGAACAGTCGTGATGAAGCGTACTGGCTGGTGTTACATGCGATCAATGTGCCCGTGCAGGGTTTGTTTGGCGACTGGGACCAGGTGCCTGATCCTTCTTTGGTCTCCAAAATCAAAGCCATTGTGGATAAACGAATTGATCAACGTTGCCCTGCGGCCTACTTAACAGGCACAGCATGGTTTGCAGGGCTGGAGTTTGAAGTCAGTCCCGATGTTCTGGTACCTCGATCACCATTGGCTGAATTGATCACTCAGGAGTTTTCACCATGGCTCAATCCGGAAGATGTCCTGACCGTTCTTGATCTGTGCACAGGGAGTGGTTGTATCGCAATTGCATGCGCAACTCACTTCCCGGAAGCCCGGGTTTTTGCTTCCGATATCAGCGAGCCAGCCCTGCAGATTGCAAACCGCAATATTCACAAGCATGCAATGGATCAAAGGGTGGTCACCATTCACTCAGATCTGTTCGACTCTGTGGGGGACCACAAGTATGATCTCATTATCAGCAACCCCCCCTACGTTCCTGAGAGAATTCTCAACAAGCTGCCACAGGAATACCGGGCTGAACCCGAATTGGGCCTCGTGTCGGGACTGGGTGGCCTGGAAATTCCGATACGAATACTGGAACATGCTGTCGGGCACCTGAACCCTGGAGGCGTGCTGGTTTGCGAAGTGGGCGAAAGCCATGAGCGGTTGCAGGAGGCGCTGCCACAGGTCGCATTCACCTGGCTGGAATTCGAATCGGGTGGAGAAGGCGTTTTTCTGCTTGACCAGGAACAATTGGGTGCAGCTGCAGAAGCAGCCGGAAAATACTTGAGGAATCAATGAATGTCGCATAATTCTTTCGGAAAATTGCTACGTTGCATGACATTCGGTGAAAGTCATGGCCCGGCAATTGGATGTGTGATCGATGGCTGTCCGCCTGGGTTGGAAATCACCCCTGGGGAAATCAAATCAGAACTCGAAAGACGCGCTACCGGGCGTTCGCGGCATACCTCGCAACGCAAGGAGGCTGATGATGTTCAGATCCTTTCAGGCGTTTTTGAGGGGGTGACCACAGGGACACCGATCGCCTTGCTGATTGAAAACACAGACGCACGGCCACGGGACTATCAAAACATCAAATCCAGCATCCGCCCTGGTCATGCTGATTACACTTACTGGAAGAAATATGGCATTCGGGACTATCGTGGCGGCGGTCGATCCTCGGCACGAGAAACAACCATGCGTGTTGCTGCTGGTGCGATTGCCCGTAAATGGTTGCGGTTGGAATTCGGTATTGAAATACAGGGCTGGCTGGCGCAGTTGGGGCCCATCCGAACCGATGAATCCATGGATTGGGACGTGATTGATCAAAACGTATTTTTCTGCCCCAATGCAGCATTGGTGCCAGAACTTGAATCATTTATGGATGCGCTCAGAAAATCCGGGGATTCAGTGGGCGCACGGGTTAACGTGATTGCCCGCCACGTTCCGGCAGGGTGGGGGGAGCCGGTTTATGGAAAGCTTGATGCTGAGCTGGCGACTGCGATGATGAGCATTAACGCAGCCAAGGGTGTTGAAATTGGCGCGGGTTTTGAGAGCGTGGTGCAACCCGGCACAGAGCATCGGGACGAAATTACCAAAGAGGGATTCCAGAGTAATCATGCTGGTGGCATACTGGGGGGCATCAGTAGCGGTCAGGATGTTGTCGTAAGCACAGCGTTCAAGCCAACCTCCAGTTTACGTATACCCTGTCGTTCTGTTGATCAGGACGGGCAGGAGATTGAAGTCGTGACCAAAGGAAGGCATGACCCTTGTGTCGGGATTCGTGCAACACCCATTGTTGAGGCCATGATGGCCCTGGTATTGATGGACCAGGCGATGCGACATCGCGCCCAGGTTGGATAGAAATGAGCGTTTTATTCATAAACAGCAACTTACAGGTTCTATATACTAAATAACATGACTAAAGGACCAAAAATCGCAGTGGTTGGCGCCAGTGGTGCTGTGGGCGAGGCCATGCTGGATATACTGGCTTCCCGCGGCCATCCTGCACGGAATGTCACGGCCCTGAGCAGTGAACGTTCTGCGGGCAATGGCGTTGATTTTGGTAATTACCAGCTGACGCTCAAGGCCCTTGAGGATTTTGATTTCAATGGAATTGATTATGCGCTGTTTTCGGCAGGGGCTTCAGTAAGCAAACAATTTGCTGAACGAGCAACCCGGGCTGGTGCGGTTGTCATCGATAACACTTCCGCTTTCAGGTATGACGACGAAATTCCTTTGGTGGTGCCGGAGGTCAATGCCGCGGCTCTTGAGCAGGTTGGTCCCGGAAGCATCGTGGCCAACCCCAATTGCTCCACCATCCAGATGGTCGTGGCATTGGCGCCCATACATGCTGCCGTCGGTATCAGCCGCATTAATGTCGCAACCTACCAGTCGGTGTCAGGTGCTGGCAGAAAGGCCCTGAATGAACTGGCACAGCAGACGGTTGGCCGACTGAGTTTTAAAGATGCGGAGCCTGAAGTATTTACTCAACCCATTGCTTTTAATGTGCTTCCCCAGATTGATGAGATGATGGAAAACGGTTACTCCAGGGAAGAGATGAAAATAATGTGGGAAACGCAGAAAATTCTTGGCGACCCGAATATTGGTGTGAATGCCACTGCGGTCAGGGTCCCGGTATTCTATGGGCATGCCGAAGCAGTGCATCTCGAGACAAGGGAAGAAATCGAAATTGATGCCGTTCGGGATTTACTGGAAGCAGCGCCCGGAGTTACCCTGTTGAGCGGCGAGTCGATGGAACACCCGACACCAGTCACGCACGCGGCCGGAAAAGACGAGGTATTCGTGGGTCGGTTAAGAAAAGACATCAGCCATCCAAGAGGCATTTGTCTCTGGGTGGTAGCCGACAATGTTCGTAAGGGCGCGGCATTGAATGCCGTGCAGATTCTGGATCACCTTGAGTCATTGAAGCAGACTGGTGAAACGGTCAAATCCAGTTTGGGAGAGCCAGTTGATGCCGCGGCACTTTCTGAGCCGGCGGTTGCAAGCGTCAAGGAAGGATATAACGCATGAGAAAATCAGGCAGGCTAACGTTCCTGGTCATACTGTTACTTTGCTATTCGACATCAGGATGGTCTTTGGGGCTTGGTGATGCGAGGGTTCAGTCCTTTATTGGGCAACCACTGGAAATGCACATCGATTTGCTGACTGCTCCGAATGATGACCTCGAAAGCGTGATCGCAAGATTGGCGACTGCGGAAGACTTTGCACTGATTGGCGCCAGTCGGGAATCAATCAGTGTGCCACTGCAGTTCATGGTTCAGGAGGAAGGTGGCGATTCCGGCAGTTATATCCTAGTAACATCTCGCCTTGCGGTAAACGACCCGGTGTTACGACTGGTTGTTGAAGTTAATTGGTCCAGTGGACGTTTGCTTCGCGAATACACTGTTTTTCTTGATCCACCGACCGTTGCTGCCCAGGCACCGGACCCGGTGATTTCTCCGCCTCCCCGGTCACAGACACAAAGCGTTTCAGAACCGGAGCCCCAGGTGCAGGAAGAAACGCCTGTATTTACAGATCGGCCACCAGCGCCTCCCGCCGTTGGCGAGCAGGCTGAAGATGTGGTTGTTGATTCGGGTGCTTCAAGCGCTGCCGAACAACAGGCCGAACAACAGGTTGCAGCAGATGTCTCTGAGGATTCGGTGGCAGAAGAAGTCGAGGCGCAGGCCACTGTGGCTGAAGCTGAGACACCTGATGAAGAACCTGCAGCAACCGGTACTGTTTCTGAAGGTGTTTATGGGCCGGTTCAAAACGGTGAAACACTTTGGCGCATCGCATCCAATTACATGGGTACGTCGCAAATGGACATGAACCAGGTCATGGTTGCCATTCAAAGAAAAAATCCAAGCGCATTCGTTAACGACAACATCAATTTGCTCAAGCGCGGTGCGGTTCTCGATTTGCCTTCCCGGGACGAGGTGAACGAACTTTCACGAGCCGAAGCCCGAGCGATGGTTGCCCAGCACGAGGCAGCCTTCAGAATGCGAAGTTCGCTGGCCAGTACATCAACGCCCCTGCTGGCGTCAGAATCGCAGTCGCGTTCAGAATCCCAGTCAGAGACTCAGCCTGAAGAGCAGTCCGGGCAGATTGAATCTGCCAGTGGCGCTGCTGCGGAGGATTCGGCTGAAGAAAACTTTGCTTTGCTGGAGATCGTGCCAGCTTCAGAAGACAGTGCAACTGGCGCGGAACCAGGCACCGGCGCTGTGCCGGGAGGGGAGGGTTCCGACGAAATCTCCCGCGATGTTCGCGAGGAACTTGCGAGAACAGAAGAAGCGCTGATCAGCGTGCAGCAGGAAAACACCTATCTCCAGGAACGAATTGCCGAACTGGAATCGCAGATTGCAGATACCGCTGGTGAATCCGAAGGATCGGTTGCCGACGAGGAGCTGGCCGACCTGGAAGAACGCCTGGAGGCCGAGCGACTCTCCCGGCAGCAGGAGCTGGCAGCTGAAGAAGAAGCTGACAACCGGGTTCCATCGGTAACTTCGCTTTCTGACCAGGAAGATACACCCTGGTACAGCGGAAGAATGACCTGGATCATCATGATCGTCATCCTGGTTGCTGCAATCATCGGCTGGTTGTTCAATCGTCGTCGTAGTGCCGTCGAATATGACCTGGATGCCGAATCCACGACCGTCGCCACGGGATTGAAAGGTGAAGCAGAGGAAATCCTGCGCACCCTTGATGCAGATTCAGACGCTGATACTGTCATCCAGAAGATTCCTGAAAATGACGCAGATGAATCCGGGAATGAAACTGCCAACGATAAGGGCACCGACTCTGATGAAACGGAGTCAGTTCCAGATTCGGATGGCAAGCAGGACGCGGATGAATCGGAGGCCGAAGTTGTTCCGCTGGCAAGAGCACGCAGGCGAATACAAGATGATGGCGGGGATGCCACTGTGCTTGATGAGGACAGCAGTGATCCCGAAATCAAGCTGGATCTCGCCAGGGCTTACATTTCCATGGGTGATAAAGAAGCTGCCAGGGCCATTCTTGAAGAAGTTCTGAATCTGGGTAATGAGCAGCAGCAGTCTGAAGCCCGGTCGATGATGGACGAAATCTGAGCAGTCGAGGCAACCTTGACCCGCCTGGCCGCAGGGCTTGAGTATGACGGCAGTCGTTTCCTGGGCTGGCAGATCCAGAAACAGGAGCCGACCGTTCAGTCATGTGTCCAGAGGGCATTGTCTGAAGTAGCAGACCACCCGGTTGTTGTGACCGCCAGCGGCCGCACGGATGCCGGCGTTCATGCCATCGAACAGGTGATTCATTTTGATACCGGGTCGGATCGCGAGGAGCGGTCCTGGATACTGGGTATGAACAGCCATCTGCCCAGGGGCATCAGCGGCCTGTGGGTGCGGCCGGTGAGCGATGAATTCCATGCTCGTTTCTGCGCTGTCACGCGGCGCTACCGTTACATTATTCTGAACCGCCAGATACGGCCGGCCCTGGATACAGATCGGGTGACCTGGTGCCGCCAGCCATTGGACGCTGAAGCCATGAACGTGGCAGCACAGTCCCTCCAGGGCGAACATGATTTCACTTCATTCAGGGCTTCAGCATGTCAGGCGCGGCACCCGGTCAGGGAGATTCGCGAGATCTCGGTCAGGCGCAGTGATGCATATGTCATCCTGGATATTACGGCCAACGCGTTTCTCTACCACATGGTTCGAAATATTGCCGGCAGTCTGATGGCAGTGGGTAAGGGCGATCGGTCGGGCGAATGGATTGGTGAAATCCTGGCCGCCCGAAATCGTGACCTGGCTGATGTCACTGCGGCCCCGAATGGCCTCTATTTTTATCAATCGAAATACCCATCTGAATTTGACCTTCCGGGTGGCTTACGACCTTTCCCATGGCGGCTGGCCAGGTGAATCATTCGATTCGTTGGTTTGACTGCAGCCTTGTTGCCGTTAGTATGCGCGAATGAAGCGAACCCGCATAAAAATATGTGGCCTGACCCGGCCACAGGATGTGTGCTCAGCAGTTGTTGCTGGCAGCGATGCACTGGGATTTGTTTTTGCACCTCTTAGTGCCAGGCGACTTGAAAAAGAGGCTGCGAGAACCCTTGTTAGAGATGTGCCGGCATTTATTGATCGTGTCGGCCTTTTTCAGGATCAGGAAGCCGAGGAAGTGGCCGGAGTGCTGGATCAGGTTCCTTTGAACCTGCTGCAATTTCACGGATCAGAGTCAGCAGAATATTGTCGCCAGTTTGGTATGCCTTACATCAAGGCAATTAGTATGACCGATGACGATGCGTTGGCCTCAGCCGAGTCAGAGTTTGAAGATGCAGCGGGGCTGGTGCTTGATAGTCACCAGATCGGGAAACCCGGAGGAACCGGGGTGCCATTTGACTGGTCAGGGATCAGGGAGTCTGAATTGCCCCTGGTGATTGCCGGTGGTTTGAATCCATCAAATGTGTCGCAACTTGTACAGATCTACAAACCCTGGGCCGTTGATGTTTCCAGCGGTGTGGAAAGCAGGCCCGGTGTGAAAGACAAAACACTTGTCGAAAAATTTATTGCAGAGGTAGAGCGTGGTAATGGCCACTGAAATCAGAGAATCTTTGGAGCAAGCAACGTCAGATAGTAGGACTCCTGTCACGCAGGTAGTGGACGGCAGCGGGCATTTTGGGCCTTATGGCGGGAGTTATGCTTCAGAAACCCTGATGCATGCTCTCGAGGAACTGACGGAGGCCTATGAACGCTGGCGCAAGGATCCCGAATTCATGGCCCGCCTGGATGCGGATCTGGCTCATTATGTGGGCCGGCCATCGCCGATATACCATGCGCAGCGGCTGAGTGATCATTGTGGAGGCGCGCAAATTCTTCTGAAGAGAGAAGATCTGAATCACACCGGCGCCCACAAGATCAACAACACTGTCGGCCAGGCGCTGTTGGCTCACTACATGGGAAAGAGCCGCGTCATCGCTGAAACCGGTGCGGGTCAGCACGGCGTGGCATCTGCCACCGTTGCTGCGCGACTTGGTCAGGATTGCGTGGTTTATATGGGTGAAGTGGACATCCACAGGCAGTCCATTAACGTTTTCCGCATGCGATTGCTTGGCGCTGAGGTGCGTACCGTGACCAGCGGTTCAAAAACGCTCAAGGATGCTTTGAATGAAGCGATGCGTGACTGGGTCAGCAATGTGGATGACACCTTTTACATTATCGGCACAGTTGCAGGTCCTCATCCCTACCCAACACTGGTTCGGGATTTCAACGCGGTGGTCGGCCGCGAGGCGAGGCGACAGATGCTGGATCAGTACGAAAGCCAGCCCGATGCACTGGTTGCCTGTGTTGGCGGGGGCTCCAACGCCATGGGACTTTTCTACCCGTATATCGAAGAAACGGATGTCGCCATGTATGGCGTCGAGGCGGCAGGCAGGGGCCTGGAAACGGGGGAGCATGCTGCCTCGTTGTGTGCCGGGCGTCCTGGTGTGTTACATGGCTGCCGAACCTACATCATGGATGACAACCAGGGACAGATCGTCCATACACATTCGGTTTCTGCAGGTCTGGATTACCCGGGTGTCGGCCCCGAACACGCCTGGCTGAAGGACATTGGACGAGCGTCTTATGTCAGCGTGACTGACGATGAAGCACTTGATGCATTTCACAGGCTGACTCTGCTCGAGGGTATTCTTCCTGCGCTTGAAAGCGCCCATGCCGTGGCCTACGGAATGAAACTGGCCTCAACCATGCGAAGCGACCAGAAGGTACTGATCAATCTGTCTGGTCGAGGTGACAAGGATGTTCAGACCGTTGCGGAAATTGAGAACATTCAACTGTGACGACAGCCGTGAAGATTTCAAACAGGATCGATAAACGTTTCACAGCGTTGAAGGAGCAGGGCAGGACCGCGCTGATTCCATTTATGACTGCCGGAGATCCATCCCCTGATTGGACCGTTTCAATCATGCATCGACTTGTTTCGGAAGGGGCTGATCTGATTGAGCTTGGTGTTCCCTTTTCTGACCCGACAGCAGATGGTCCGGTTATTCAGGAAGCCAGCGAGAGGGCCATTGAACGCGGCGTCGGTCTCGCGCAGGTCCTGCAGATGGTGACGGCATTCAGGGCCGACGATGACCAGACACCGGTGATCCTGATGGGTTACCTCAACCCCATTGAACGATTTGGCCATGCGGCCTTTGTTGCTGCTGCGGCTGAATCCGGCGTCGATGGTGTTTTGCTGGTCGATTGTCCTCCGGAAGAAATGTCCGGTTTTCGTAAACTGCTCGACCAGCAAGGGATCTATCCGATTTGCCTGGTCGCGCCAACCACAACCGTTGCCCGCCGTGAAATGATTGCAGGGTTTGCCGCAGGTTTTGTTTACTACGTTTCATTCAAGGGAATCACCGGTGCCAACCGACTTGATGCTGATGCGCTGGTCGGTCCCCTGGCTGAACTCAGACAATTTACGGACCTGCCTTTGGTGGTTGGTTTTGGTGTCAAGGACGCTGAAAGTGCTTCGGCGGTTGCTTCCTGTGCGCAGGGTGTTGTCATCGGAAGTGCGCTGGTATCAATGCTTGCGGATGTAAAAAGCGAAACAGAAGCGCTGCAAATGATCAGCGACTTTGTTGCACCAGTCCGGCAGGCTATGGACAATACGTAATCGCGTCCTAATCGCGCTGCGGCCCATCAGGTTAATTCATGAGTTGGTTTCAAAAACTAATGCCTTCACGCATTCGCACTGAAGGCGGAAACAAGCGCAACGTCCCTGAAGGGTTATGGACCAAATGCCCATCCTGTTCCCAGGTGCTTTATCGACCGGAACTGGAGCGCAACCTCCAGGTATGTCCGAAATGCTCCAATCATATGCCGGTCACGGCTCGCGCTCGCATAAACCTGTTTCTTGATGAAGGTGAAAGACGCGAAATTGCCGCGAACCTGGAAGCGGTTGATGTACTTCGCTTCCGCGACGGAAAAAAGTACAAGGACCGCATTGCTGCAGCCCAGAAAAAAACCGGGGAAAAAGATGCCCTGGTTGCCATTGCCGGAAAGTTGCATGGACAGGATGTGGTTGTCTGCGCTTTCGAGTTTGGTTTTATGGGCGGGTCCATGGGGTCCGTCGTCGGCGAGAAATTTGCTCGCGCCGGACAGGAGTCCCTGCGGCTTGAGGCACCATTAATATGCTTTTGTGCCACCGGTGGAGCCCGCATGCAGGAAGGACTGCTTTCGCTGATGCAGATGGCCAAAACCAGTGCCGTGCTGGAGCGTCTTGCCATGAAGGGAATACCGTATGTTGCCGTGTTGACACATCCTACAACCGGTGGTGTTTCGGCAAGCCTTGGTATGTTGGGCGACATCAATATCGCAGAACCGGGTGCCCTGATCGGGTTCGCCGGGCCTCGCGTGATCGAGCAGACCGTCAGGGAAAAGCTACCCGAGGGATTTCAGCGCAGCGAGTTTCTGCTTGAAAAGGGTGCGATAGACATGATCGTTGATCGTCGAAACCTGAGAGACAAGATTTCTTCAATGATGATTTTGCTCGCGTCAGGCCGCAAGCCCCGTGCCGTAAGTGGCGAAGTTGTCAGTAAAGATGCATCTGCCTCTTAGCAGCTGGCTGGAGCGTATTCAGGAAAACCACCCGGACAAGATAGAACTCGGTCTCGAGAGATGTGCCGATGTCTGGAACCGCATGGGATGTCCAAGGCCAGCCCCAAAAACTTTCACCGTTGCCGGTACCAATGGCAAGGGTTCCACGATAGCCGGTATAGAAAGTGCCTTGCTCCACCTGGGCAGGCGCGTGGGTTGTTACACGTCACCTCACCTGCTCCGGTTTGAAGAACGAGTTCGAGTTAATGGGCAGGATTCGGATGAAAAATCCATTATCCAGGGCTTTGAGGCAGTAGAAACTGCACGTGAAAACACCCGCCTGACTTACTTTGAATTTGTCACCCTTGCCGCCATCTGGACCCTGTATCAGGCGAGGCTTGACGTTGCCATACTGGAGGTTGGCCTTGGCGGACGCCTTGATGCTGTGAATATCATCGATGCCGATGTCGCAGTGATTACCGCCATTGGAATAGACCACCAGGAATTCCTGGGTAATGACCGGGAATCGATTGGATACGAAAAGTCCGGGATCATGCGCTCGGGTCAGACCGTGATTTGTAGCGACCGCCAACCTCCCGATAGCGTTTTCACCGTGGCAAACGACTTGAATGCCAGGCTGATTCGGATTGGCGCAGATTTCGAGGTCTCACGCGACATTTCACCGGGTCCCGATCATTGGAATTACTACTTTGCAGATGAATCGGTCGATTTTCCGGTTCCGGCCCGGACCCCGCATCTTGCTGAAAACCTGGCGGGTGCCCTGACTGCAGTCATCACCAGTGAGGCCGGATTGCAGGACCAGTTGCAGGCGCTGGCAAATGTCGTGGCGTCGTCAAGGGTGAGGGGGCGCCTGGAACAGGTCGGTTCAAAACCCCAAATCATCCTGGATGTCGGACATAATCCGCTGGCAGCCGAAGCCATCCGCGAATTTCTGATACCGCGCCAAAAATTGAATTGCATTGCGGTCCTGGCAATGCTCAGGGACAAGGATGCCGAGGGGGTTGTCTCAATTCTTGACAATGTGGTCACCCGGTGGCATTGCGCAGGGCTTTCCGGTTCGAGAGGACAAAGTGGACCTGACCTGGAAAAGCGGGTCAGGACTGTCCTGCCTGATGCCGAACTTGAATCACATCAGGACGTTTCCGCAGCCATCAGGACGGCAATGGCAGAGGCCGGCGTCGATGACACCATATTGATATTCGGTTCATTCCTGACCGTCGAGCAAGCCACCAGGTATTTCCAGAATGTTGAGTGACTCTCTTCAGGGTCTGTTCCTCGTTCATTGGCTGGCCAGCCGGGAATCGACTTATTATGCTGGCCCTGAACTTGCTGATAGAATCGCGGCTGGACAGCAGCGAAGCGCTCATGGATAAAGCACTCAAACAACGCCTGGTTGGCGCCATCGTCCTGATCGCCCTCGCCGTCATCGTTCTGCCCATGATCTTCGGGGGCAGGCCTTCTGATGGCGGCACGGGCCCCAGCGAAATCTCGTTACCGGCAGAGCCGCCTGATCTTGAATTTGAAACCAGGCGTTTTCCCATTGGTGATCAGCCCATTCCGGAACCGGATGATTCATTGCCGGATCAACGCCAGCCACCAATCGTTCCTCAACCTGAAAACAGTGCCGGTACAAATCTCCAGGCTGATGCTCCAATTGATTCGGAGACAGAATTGGCACAAGAGCCTCCCCCTTTGCAGACTGCACAAACGGAATCAACGCAAAGCGCTGCGCCTGAATCTGATCCCGACGTTGAGCGAGAAGTTGAGCCAGGGACCGGGGGTGGGGATGCCGAACCTCCGCAGGATGCCATTGGCCAACTGTTGCAGGCTCAGGCAGCTCAGCCAGTCGAGGAGACTTCTGCGCAACCCGAATCCTCACCTGACAGCAGTGATTCTCTTCGCTATGTTGTCCAGGTTGCCAGTTTTGGAAGCACCCAGAACGCAACCCGCCTGGCGGGTCAGCTTGAAGATGCCGGTTATGCTGTTTTGCTCGATCATGTCAGCAGCGATACCGCACGATTAAACCGGGTGAGGGTTGGCCCATATGGTTCAGAGGCTGCTGCCCAGTCTGTTTCCAGGGAACTGCGTGACCGCTTTTCTGGTATTAACCCGCGAATCGTCGATCTGGAGCCGGAAAAGACCAGTCCTGTTGTTGCCAGCAGTGATCCACTTGTACGCTGGGTTGTGCAGGTTGGCAGTTTTGGCAGTTCTGAAAATGCAAGCAACCTGGTTTCCCGGCTGCAGGCTTCTGGACTCACTGCGTACGATGAGACCGTAACGACCGATACATCCACAATTTACCGTGTTCGGGTGGGTCCTTTTCTTGACCGTGAGGAGGCGCTTGGCGTCGAGCAGCGAATCGGCAACGAGATGGGTATCGACGGTGTGGTTATGAGTGCAAACTGAGGCGCCTGGAATCGCGGATATCTGATCCATGACCTGGCCTGACTATGCAATCCTGGCAACCCTGGCCATCTCGCTGCTGGTCGGTTTATTGCGTGGTTTTATCAAGGAGGTTTTCTCCCTGGTCGTGTGGGCCGCAGCATTCGTTATTGCCTATCGTTTTGCCGACAACGTTGCCGCACTAATGGAAGCCCAGGTCACCGTGCCTTCAGCGCGAACAGCGATCGGATTTATTGGACTGTTTATTGTTGTGCTTGTGATTGGCGGGCTGATCAACTACCTGTTGGGTCGGCTGGTTGAATCCACAGGCCTCAGCGGAACAGACAGGTTGCTGGGCGGCTTCTTTGGTATCGCCCGTGGTGTCGCTATTGTCGTGGCGGCCATTCTTGTCACCGGCTTCACTCCGATCCCTGCAGACGGGTGGTGGAAAGAGTCCCGAATGATCCAGTCCTTTATGCCGCTGGTTGCCTGGAGCACTGAGTTTCTCCCGGATGCAGCCTCAGATTACCTGGATTTTGAGCCGGAGCCTGCGATTGAGTCAACAGCCGACGCAGCCGGTGAAGAATCCGAAGGTAAGAACATGGAATCCGGGCAGCCTGAAGCAGATCCAGGGCAAACCTGAAAACCTGATAAGGCGACCGGGAGGCTTTCGATGTTAAAATCCGGATTCGAAGCGTTCTATCTCATAATAACTAAAGAGCAAATCCTTTTATGTGCGGAATTATCGGGATAGTTGGGCAGCAGCCAGTTGCCGGCGAGCTTTACGATGCATTAACCGTTGTTCAGCATCGCGGTCAGGATGCTGCAGGTATTGCCACACTCGACGGAGACCAGATTCATCTTCATAAGGGTGTCGGACTTGTTCGGGATGTTTTCGGTGCAAACGACATGGCCAAACTGTTGGGCAACGTAGGCATTGGACATGTTCGCTATCCGACGGCTGGAAAAGATGATTCGTCTGAAGCCCAGCCCTTCTACGTTAATTCACCATACGGCATTGCGCTTGGGCACAATGGC
Organism: Lysobacterales bacterium; assembly: GCA_035267185.1. Taxonomy (GTDB): domain Bacteria; phylum Pseudomonadota; class Gammaproteobacteria; order Xanthomonadales; family SZUA-36; genus JAUIBE01. The sequence continues at coordinate 52,200 of DATFLY010000043.1, forward strand.
AATCTGATCAATGCTGCCGAGTTGAAGAAGTCACTTTTTGACACCGATCGAAGACACCTCAATACGGAATCAGATTCCGAGGTGCTGCTCAATGTTCTCGCTCATGAAATACAGGATCAAAATCCGGATCGGCTGACCCCTGCCCATATTTTTAAAGCAGTTGACGCCGTGCACCATCGCTGCGTTGGTGCCTATTCGGTGATCACCCTGATCTGTGGATTCGGCGTTCTCGGGTTTCGCGATCCATACGGAATCAGGCCGGCAGTCATCGGTGTGCGGGAAGGCAAGCACGGTCCTGAACACGCGATTGCATCAGAATCAGTTGCATTGAGTGCGCTGGGTTTTGAGCTGTTGCGTGATCTTGAGCCGGGTGAGTCCGCATTTATTGATCTGGAAGGCAAGCTCCATACACACTCCAGCAGTATGGCCCGCAACCTGACGCCATGTATTTTTGAGCATGTTTATTTTGCCCGCCCGGATTCATTGCTGGATGATATTTCGGTCTACAAGGCCAGGCTGAGAATGGGGCAGGCACTGGCAAAAAAAATCCTGACACTGCGACCGGATCATGACATCGATGTTGTGATTCCTGTCCCTGATACCAGTCGAACCGCTGCGCTGCCACTGGCGTTCGATCTGAATGTCAAATATCGGGAAGGCCTGATGAAAAACAGGTACATTGGCCGGACGTTCATCATGCCGGGACAGGAACAGCGCAGAAAATCCGTTCGGCAGAAACTCAGCCCGGTAGAGCTTGAGTTTCGTGGCAAGAATGTCCTGTTGGTAGATGACTCCATCGTGAGGGGAACGACTTCAAAGGAAATCATTCAGATGGCCCGTGATGCAGGTGCGCGCAAGGTCTATTTCGCGTCAGCCTCGCCCCCGGTTCGTCACGCCAATATATATGGCATCGACATGCCAGCAACCTCAGAACTGGTTGCATACGGAAGGGATGAAAAACAGATCGAGCAGGAACTGGGCGCCGATTGGCTGATCTACCAGGATTTACCCGACCTGATCGAGGCCTGCAGGATCGGTAACACTCAAATAGACGAGTTTGACACCTCCTGTTTCTCCGGAGACTACGTGACCGGTGTTGAGCCCACTTATCTTGAAGCCCTTGAAAATGCCAGATCCGATGCTGCTCGCACAAGCAGGCATGAGAAGCGCCCCATGCAGATTGCCAGCTAAAAGGGTACGAAACCCAATCCCCATGACAAGCCATTCCCGTAAAGAACCCATTTCGAAGGTGGATACCGCATGGTTGCGAATGGAGCAACCCACCAACCTGATGATGATTACGGGCATCATGACACTCAACGAGGGAATCGATTACGAACGCCTGGTTCGTACAGTTGAAGCTCGCTTTCTGTCATTTCGCCGGTTCAGGCAAAAGGCAGTAGACAATGCCCGTGGTGCCAATTGGGAACTGGATGAAGATTTTGATATTTACTCGCATGTACGGCGGGTGGCCTTACCCGGGAATGCGGACAAGGCAGAGCTGGAGGAGTACGTCAGTTACCTGGCCAGCACGCCTCTGAACAAATCGAGGCCGCTCTGGCAGTTCCACTACATCGAAAACTATATCGGTGGTCCCGTGGTCGTGACACGGATTCATCATTGTTACGCGGACGGCATTGCATTGGTGCAGGTGATGTTGACACTGACCGATGGCTCATCAGAGGAGCAGGAAGCAGAGGTTGACAGTGAGACCTGGAAACGGGAACGAACCACCGAGTCCAGCGTTTTTCGTCGCCTGACAGAGCCTGCTCGTGAAGGCATCGATTTTGCGGTTCACTGGGGCTTCAAGTTGGTGGAAGAGGGCCTGAAAGTTATCCAGGAACCCGAGCTGGCGGGGAAATATGCTGGCGAAGTCACCGAAATTGTCCAGGAACTGACCCATGCGCTGACACTTTCGGATGATCCCAAGACCGTTTTCAAAGGTGATCTGGGTATCAGGAAGGAAGTGGCCTGGACCGATTCAATCGCCCTGGATGAAGTCAAGGCCATCAGCAAGGTCCTGGGTTGCACGGTCAATGATGTGTTGATTGCGGCCGTCACTGGTGCCCTCAGACGCTATATGCTGGACCGGGGTGAAGCCATTGATTCCATAAATGAGATCAGGGCGACCGTGCCGGTCAATCTGCGGCCTCTTGAGCATGCCAAAGAGCTTGGCAATCACTTCGGTGTGGTGTTTCTGAGCCTGCCGACCAGTGAGTCACACCCCCTCAGGCGCGTTTATGAAGTCAGTGCGCGGATGAACGAGTTGAAAAACAGCAAGCAGGCCACGGTGGCTCTTGGGTTGCTGGCAGCTCTTGGTATGGGACCGGCTGCTTTGCAGAAACCATCATTGGAATTGTTGAGTCAGAAAGCGAGCACAGTTCTTACCAATGTTCCCGGGCCGAGGGAGCCACTATTTCTTGCTGGCGGTGAAGTTCGCAGCATGATGTTCTGGGTGCCGCAAAATGGCTCTATTGGAATGGGCGTCAGTATTCTGAGTTACAACGGCAAGGTTTTCTTCGGTGTGATGACGGACCGTAAAATCGTTCCGGATCCCAACGCCATCATCGAAAACTTTGGCCCGGAGCTTGAACGTCTGCTCAAGCTTTGCATGATGCTGCCGCTGGATGAGCTGCCTTGCTGTGATACCGCGGACGAACTCCTGGAAAATTCGCTTTTGTTGCTGGCGGACAAAAACTAGGCTGACGAAACCGGCTGCCTATTCGAGCTCGGATTTGGCAAACTCCACATCAAGTCTTTCCATCGCATCACGAGGGGTCATTTCTGACGCTTTGACATAAAGCTCTGACACCTCGTCGAGTTTCTTGTCTCCATAGAGCAAATACAGTCCATTGGCATATTCAATGTGGGCAATTGGCGCATCGGGTGTCAGACCGATCGCCGTCTCAAGGTGTTCAAGGGCGGCTGATTCACTGGCGCCATAGGTCATTGAGCCGATCATTTTGCCCATCTTATCGATGATTTCTGAGTGGTAAAGACCCATTGCTGTGTGTGCCTCTGCATGATCTGGCTCCAGTTGCAGGGCATTTTCGAGGCTCTCCCTGATTTTGGTTGCAAATCCCTGCTTGATGGCCTTGACCACCGAAATGCTCTGACTGTAGCGGCCAAGGTTAAAGGCGTGAAAATAGTACGCATTGGGGTCGTCTGGAAATGCTTCGATTGCTTCTTCAGCCGTGGCAATAGCATTCTCGAATATCTCGACCTGTACAGAGTTATTATCTTCCAGGTAACTGGCATAGATTCCTGCCGATTTGGTGGCAACAGCGTGGGCAGAAATACCAATTGCGTTCGCCAGGTTGACGGCCTGATCAAAATCACCGCAGTGAAAAGCTGCCCAGGCGTCAAGGAGATCGTCTGAATCCGGTTCAGGTTCACGATCACCCTGATGCAGTTCTGGCCATAAATCTCTCAATGCCTCCGAATCGTACTGGTAGTCATCTGAGTCGTGTGGGAAAGGATTCCAGTTGGTCATAATGATTTAGTGTGATTACTCTAATTATTCTTTCTAACATGGCGCCATGACAAACATTGAGACACCTTAAAGGAGGATGTCATGGCTAAGAAGAAACTGAAGAAGAAGGTACAACGGAGAGGTTCAGCAAGCAAGCTGGGAACACCGGTTGTAGAGTCTGCACGTGAAGTCTGGTTGGCTGGTCTTGGTGCATTGAAACTTGCACAACAAGAAAGCGGCAAGGTTTTGGAACAGGGCAGCAAATTGTTCGATCGCCTGGTTGAAGAGGGTGGTCAGCTCGAAAACAAGACACGTGGTGATATTGAAGGCGCTGTTGCTGATATGCGCGGCGAGATTGAAAACCGCATGTCAGGCGTCAAGCAGAGAACCAATGCAGTTCGTAAGCAGGCCGCTGACAACTGGGACAAACTTGAGAGTATTTTTGAAGAACGTGTTGCACGCGCGCTTGCCAGCCTTGGCATTCCGACCAGTGACGACATCAGTCGCCTGAGTGCAAAAGTTCAGTCTTTGGCAGAGCAGGTGAGTGCGCTGGATTCTGAAAAGAAAACAGCCAAACCAGCTGCAAGAGCTGCAAAAAAGACAGCAACCCGTTCTACGGCACGCAAGGCCACAAAAAAGGCCACAAAGAAGCCTGCCACAAAAACGGCCACAAAGAAGGCTGCCACAAAAACGGCCACAAAGAAGCCTGCCACAAAAACGGCCACCAGGAAGCCAGCCACAACGAAGCCCACAAAGAAAGCCACCAAAAAGGCGGCCAAAAAGGCTCCGAAGAAGACGGTAAGAAAGACCACAAAAAAAGCAGTCAAAAAGACAGCTAAAAAAACGACTTAAGAAATACTAGTTCAGCCAGGTCCTGATCAAAGGAAATAGCTGAATCAGAGGTTAGTGATGTGACCCTGAAATTAAAGGCCGGCTATGCCGGCCTTTTTTTTTGTCAAAGATTTTCCTGGTAAGCGACGGAAAGCTGTTCCACTTCTTCCCGCCACTGCTCGTTCAGGTATGGCGCTATCAACAGAAAGATTCGTGAAATAGCCCTGACCTGTGCGCTGCCATCGCGCATACCCTTTGGATCAAACTGGTCGGCAAACGGTATCCAGTATGTGAATGTCATCAGTATCTGCTCGAAAACCATCAATCGTTCTGCTTCACTCACCGTGAGCGCATCTGTTGACTCAAGGCTCAACATCAGTGACAAAATTGCTTTTTCTTCTCGACTAAACAGGGCCTTCAGGGCCTTGCCAATCGCTGGCATTTCGCTGGAAATATCTGACAGGTTTCTGTAGATGAAGCGGTACTGTCCCTTGACCTCGAAAATGACATGCAACCTGAACCACAATGACTCTGGTTCACCTGCCATGTTCTCCGAGACGTCAATCAGGGGCACCAAAGCCTCGGCGAAGCGACTGAATAACGCCTGGACGATGTGCTCTTTTCTCCTGAAATGATAGTGAAGGTTTCCGGGGCTGATGTCTGCTTCATCGGCAATCAGGTTGGTTGTGACATTTGGCTCGCCGTGGAGATTAAACAAATCGAGACTTGTGCGGAGTATCAGTTCGCGGGTATCTCGGCGGGCCATATGACTGGGGGATTCTGGTTGTATGCTGTTGAATGAATGTCCCGGGTTAAACCTCTCCGCCCAGTTTTCTGACCAGTTCAATGTATTGTGACTGTGCCTTTTCCTGGTCCATACCTTGCAACTTTTCCCATGACTCGTATTTCGCCACACCAACGAAATCAAAGAACCCCGGCTTTTCACCGCTTACATCACCGTCAGACCCCTGCTTGTACAAAGCATACAGTTGCAACAGGGTGTCATTGTCCGGTCGCTCGGGAAGGGATTTCGCGACGGTTGCCGCCTTTTCAAATAATTCGGCATCACTGCTCATTAATTCGCTCCTGTTTTATAAAGGTCCGGGACTGATCTGATAAGATCGTACCATGTGCTGCGGGTCGTGGTAGATACCCCTTGGAAGTGATTTTATACTTCTTGAGGCTTTACGGCCCTGAAGCAACGAGAGGCACTTATCGGAGTCAATTCATGAACTATTTTATTACCGGTGGCACGGGCTTCATCGGCCGTAATCTGATTGAACAACTTCTGCATCGTCGCGGAAACATTTATGTGCTGGTGCGAAGCGGTTCGCGTCCCAAGCTAAAGGCAATGTCCGAGCGATGGGGGGTGTCTGCAAAACGTGTGATCCCCATCACCGGCGACCTGTCAAAACCTTTCCTGGGAATCCGTCCTGCGAAGCGAAAAGAACTCGAAGGCCAGATCCGCCATGTTTATCACCTGGGCGCAATTTATGACCTTAAGGCTGACGCGGCATCTCAGCAGACTGCCAATGTTGATGGCACAAAGCATGCGATACAGTTTGCTGAAGCCGTCAAAGCGAAGTGCTTCCACCATTGCAGTTCCATTGCAGCTGCCGGACTTTACCAGGGGGTCTTCCGTGAAGACATGTTCGAAGAGGCAAGCGGACTGGACCACCCATACTTTCGAACCAAGCATGATTCAGAAGGCGTGGTCCGGCACCATTGTAAAATTCCATGGAGAATTTATCGCCCCGGGATCGTGGTTGGACATTCCGAGACGGGTGAAATCGACAAGATTGATGGCCCGTACTACTTCTTTAAACTGATCCAGAAGATGCGGCGGATGATGCCGCAATGGATGCCGACGATCGGAATAGAGGGTGGCCGAATCAACATCGTGCCTGTCGATTTTGTCGTCAAGGCAATGGATCATATTTCTCATATGGCCAGGCAGGACGGAAAATGTTTTCACCTGACCGACCCCAAACCCAAGCGAATAGGAGAAGTGCTTAACCTGTTCGCGGATGCGGCCCATGCGCCACAGATGACCATGCGCGTTGATGCCCGGATATTCAATTACATCCCCAAGATGGTCAAACAGGGACTTTCCATGTTTCCCCCGGTAAAACGTATTCAGCACCAGGTATTGAATGACCTGGGAATACCGGCCAACGTGATGACTTTTGTAAACTATCCAACCCGGTTTGATACCCATGAAACAGAACGGGCACTAAAGAACACGAAAATCCGGGTTCCCAATCTTGAAGACTATGCCTGGAGACTCTGGGACTACTGGGAAAGGCACCTGGATCCTGACCTGTTTATCGATCGAAGCCTTCGAGGCCATATTGAAGACAAGGTTGTGGTGGTCACGGGCGGTTCATCAGGAATCGGCAAGTCGACCGCGTTGATGATGGCCAGGGCCGGGGCCAGAGTGGCCATCGTTGCCCGTAAGAAACAGGCGTTGAATGACACAGTTCATGAGATTCGTGAAGATGGTGGTTTTGCAAAAAGCTACTCTGCAGACCTGACTGACCTTGAAGCCTGCGACGCGATCATCGACAAGATTGAAAATGACCTGGGTCCGGTTGATGTTCTGGTGAACAATGCGGGACGTTCAATCAGACGCTCGATTGCTTTGTCCTATGATCGTTTTCATGATTTTGAAAGAACCATGCAGCTGAATTACTTCGGAAGCCTGCGTCTGATTATGAAGGTGTTGCCGGCAATGACCAAGCGGCGCCAGGGACAGGTCATCAACATCTCGTCGATCGGGGTGTTGTCCAACGCACCCAGATTTTCAGCATACGTGGCTTCCAAGGCTGCATTGGACGCATTTTCCCGTTGTGCGGCAGCGGAGTTCAATGACACGGGTGTCAGCTTTACCACCATCAACATGCCGTTGGTTCGAACACCTATGATCGCGCCGACCAAGATGTACAAGAATGTGCCGACGATCAGCCCTGATGAAGCGGCGCAGATGGTCAAACAGGCTGTCATATACAAGCCACAGCGAATCGCGACGCGCCTTGGAATTTTCTCGCAGGTATTGCACGCGGTGGCACCGAAAGTATCCGAGATCGTTATGAACAGTGCGTTCAGGATGTTTCCTGATTCTGCCGCAGCCAAAGGCGTCAGCGGGGATCAGGCTGAGGCTTCCCAGGAGCAAGTGGCCTTTGCGAGTCTGATGCGGGGCATCCATTGGTAGGCTTCTGCTCCGTAAGGCACGTGGATGTTGCGATCTCGTTAACCTGCTCCGTGATCATGTAGATAAATAAGTCACGAAGGCGGTTGCACTCACTCGCAACCATTCAGGCTGCTTTTCTTCTTTTGAGAGCTGCTCCGTAAGGCACGTGGATGTTGCGATCTCGTTAACCTGCTCCGTGATCATGTAGATAAATAAGTCACGAAGGCGGTGGCACTCGCTCGCAACCATTCAGGCTGCGTTTCTTCTTTTGAGAGGGGCTTCCAATGCCAGGCAGGTGTTGCTCGTTCGACTCCCTGCTTCGAGTCTGTGTAGTGCAGTGTCTCGAAGGTGGTGGCACTCGCTCGCAACCATTCAGGCTGCTTTTATTGTAATGAAGGGCGCTTCGTAAGCGCAGGTGGATGTTGCGATCTCGCTTACCTGCTCCGTGAGCATATAGATAAAGAAGTCACGAAGGCGGTGGCACTCGCTCGCAACCATTCAGGCTGCGTTTCTTCTTTTGAGAGGGGCTTCGCAAGACAGGTCGGTCTCGCGGATTGTTTTTTGGTACATGGAAGTACCAACGCAGAGCGCTTGCACACAAAAACCACGCTTTTTGTGTGCAAGATGTGAGTCGGGCAGGACGCCCGATCTCACTCAGATACTAACTCGCTCTTTTCTTGAGCTGGTGCTCGAGTTCTTTCAGTGTTCGCGAGAGATTTCGTGAGACATCTGCTCTTCCGTAGTAGCCTTCGCTCAGGCTGTCCTGGAGGGAGCGATCCTTGTCTTCGAGAATTTCCCGATTGACTGTGATTCCGAATTTACCCAGCATCTTCTGCAGTTCATCCGCGCGGTTCAGAAGATCAAGGCGCGTGGTTCTGTAAGCATGGTCACACAGTGCATTTCGGCTTGAGAAACTGAAAGCATTGGTGAAGAAAATCTGTTCATCTCCCTGGTTAGGCTCAAGCAGCATCAAATCTGAGCCAGGATGTGACTTCCGGTACTTTTTAAATCCGACTTGCATTCGGGATTGAATCAGTGCGCGAAATGTCTGGGATAAAATCATGGGCAAACCGCCTTGCACCAGCTTGCTGACCGGCAACGGTCCTGGCCGCGGGTCCCCGTCTTCGTCGGAACTGAATGGCACCAATGGATTAATACCGATCAGCAGGTCGACGCCTTCATCCAGTGCAGCCGATGCATGGAGGGTACGGCGAAGAGCGCCGTCCACGTAATAAGTGCCATTGATAGGTACCGGCGTATACAGTGCTGGCAAGGCAGCACTGGCCTGAACTGCTTTGGATATGGGCACATCGGAGTGTTCCTTGTCACCAAACCTGACCGCGGTGCCGGTGTCGAGGTTGACGGCAACAAGGTAAAGCGTGCAGTCAAGCTCCGAAAAGTTGTTGGTGCGCCCGCCGGACTCATACATTTTGCGCAGGTAGAGTTCTATTGATTCGCTGTCAAAAATGCCACTGGGCAGGCTACTGCCGATTGAGTCAAAGACAGCAGAAAGGCTCGAGTGATAAGGATCCTTGATGATGCGCAAAAGGTTCTTTTTCAGTACCGATGGTATGCGTTTGGCGGTATCCAGGTACTGCTGAAAGTCGGGTCTGAAGAAATCGTCTGAATTGAGACTGAATTCAGCCGCCGGGTGGTCGACCACTGTCCTGCAGATTTCCGCGGAAGAAATGTCGTTGGCCAGGCTCGATACGATGAAGCTTCCCGCGCTGATCCCGATATAGATATCGAGTTCATGCAGCCTCGCGCCGTCAAGGGCCTCATCAATGGCCTGCAGGGCACCCAGTTCGTAGATTGCACCAACCGGCCCACCGCCGGCGATTGCCAACCCGATTTTTGGCCCTTTTCCGCGTTTTCCGGATCCTTGCTTCCGGGGAGTTTCGGCATTGTAAAGTGAGAGCATTTTTTGGAGGGTCCTTGAATACGGTGACCGTGGGCAGCAGCCAGTCATTGTAACGACGCACCATATTCAGTACCAGCACCTGGATCATGACGCACAAGCCGACCGGCGTCAGGTTAAACTACGTGATTCACCAAACCCTGGAGCAACAAAATGCTGGAAGTGAATGATCAGGCGCCGGATTTCGCGCTGGAAGATGAATCGGGAAACACATTTACCCTGGCAGATCACCGCGGTGAGATGGTGTTGCTTGTGTTTTACCCAGGTGACGATACTCCGGTTTGTACACGACAAATGTGTGATTACCGGGATGGAATCGAATCTTTCAATGGACTTGATGTCCGTGTGATTGGAATCAGCAAGGACAGCGCAGAATCTCACCGGGCTTTCAAGGAAAAGCACCGTTTACCATTTACTCTCCTGAGTGACCCGAATCTTGAGGTCGCCGGGCTTTATGACAGCAAGGGAATGCTCGGAATGAAAAGGTCACTGTTCCTGATAGATGGTGAGGGCATAATTCGTTACATGCACATTGAAACCCTGGCGGTATTCAGGCGTGCCCGTGAAGAGGTGATTGCCGCGATCGAGGAGCTCAAAGCAGCCTGAAATTATTCGTCATCGATGTCGCAATCGAAATGATTACGAAGGTAATCACAGATTTCTTCTTCAATCCTGGTTTTCAAAAACATCAGCAATAACCCAAGCCTGGCCTGAACGTGAATATTTTCCTTACCGACCTCGATTCTCCCATCCACTCCGGGTCTTTCGAAATGAATAAAGTCGCCATCCCAGCCGTAATCAATATCAAATTTGGCAGCAAGGTCGCCTGCAAGATCATCAGCGGCAGACTGGGCAGATTTAAGATCCATGTTGTGGCGCGCAGAAATATCAATATTTGACATGGGCAAGAGTCTAGCAACAGGCATCAGCAGCCGGGGCACCGATTTTAGACCTATGGGTGTCAATTTCCCAATCCGTCCGTGCAACAAGGACGTGAGCGTATCCCGATGACTGCCTGGTATCGATCAACCACCGCCAAAGCCCTGCTGGTAACCATTGTGGTGATTGTTGTGATTGTTTTCGGTCTGAGGTACTGGCTGACCTCTGAATTCGGCCGGGGTGTTCTGGAGACGCGACTTTCCTCGGCCCTGAACAGACCAATTCGCCTGGCAGGAGATTTCAGCTATCAAATTTTGCCGCTTCCAGGCGCCAACGGCACCAGGCTTGAGGTTTATTCTCCTGACGGGCGCTGGCTTGTTCTGGACGCCGGTCGCTACCTGGCCCGGTTGTCCCTTGGACAACTGTTAAAAGGGCAGATCGAGGTTGTTGCCCTGAGTGTCGAAGACGCCTCTGTCGATCTTGTCAGGCTGCTGGAAAAGTCTGGCCCAGGGGAGGGTGAAGGCGAACCGCTGATTAATTTCCCTGCCATTCAAAGTTTTGATCTCTCCGATGTTCGCTTATTCTTTGACGGCCTGAATTCTGAAACCCATCTCCTGGTCAGGGAAATGCAGGTTACGGGTCTGTCGCCCGGAAGCGAGGCTGCTTTCAAAGGTGAACTGGCACTCATTTCCGCGCAAAGTGAGCTCGTACAATTGAGGTTGAGCGGTGCTCTTACGCTTGAACAGGATGGCCACATCAGTGTGGCGCTTTCAGGGTTGAATGTCGATACTCCGGATTGGACTTTATACAGGGCCGAGGGGCGTGTTGAAGTTGTAATGGCGGAGACCCGGCTTGTCTTCGGGCTACAATCGAACGAGGTTAGTCAGCCTGTAGCGATATCTGCCAATATAAACTGGAGTCCGCCGTTTCCGCAGGATCGACCCGGGTACGAAATCTCAAAGCTTTCCCTCGGTCTTGGTGAAGAAGTGATAGAAGGTACTGGCTGTGTGCTGCAAGAGGCCCGGATTGAGCTTCATCTCCAACTTGAATCATCAATCCTGTCTCTGGATAAAATCAGCGCTCTGGCAGAAAACCTGCAATCAGGATTAACAGGCCAGACAGCAGACAGGTCTGATGTCGTTTCGGAACCTGACGCAAGTGAAAGTGACGACCTGGAATTGCCTTTTGACCTGGCGGTGACTCTGGATGTCGAGCAGGCTATCTATGGAGATACGATTGCTGAAGGAATAGCCATCAGCGTGGGTTCAACGCCTGATTGTCCCGAGGCTCTGTAGCAGCCCGGAGAAGCAACCCTTACAATGCCTTCGCGCAGGCAAGAGGAGAGCAAGTGAAGGATAAGGCCGATAAAGGTCGCCTTGGTGATGTGCGTCGAGAAATTGATGCGCTTGACGAGGCGATTCAGAATCTGATCAGTGACCGGGCTCGCCTGGCATTCGATGTGGGAGAAAGCAAAGGCCGCCTGGCAAATGCCGTGGACTATTATCGTCCCGAACGTGAGGCCGAGGTGTTGCGTGGTGTGAAGGCACGTAACCAGGGTCCTCTGAGTGACACCGAGATGCTTCGCCTTTTTCGCGAGATCATGTCAGCCTGCCTGGCCCAGCAGGAACCATTGAAGATTGCTTTCCTGGGGCCGGAAGGCACATTTACCCAGCAAGCCGTGGTCACGCATTTTGGCCATTCATCCTATGCCCTGAGTCATCCAAGTATTGATGCGGTTTTTTCCCAGGTTCAGTCAGCGGAGGCTGATTTCGGCGTGGTCCCGATTGAGAACTCGTCGCAGGGGATTGTCAGTCATACACTCGATATGTTCCTCACATCTGATCTGAGGATTTGCGGTGAAATCGAGTTGCGTATTCATCACAATCTTCTGACGCAAGCCGGCAGCCTGGATCAGATTGAACGCATCTATTCACACCAACAATCACTTTCGCAATGCAAAACCTGGATCAGGTCACATCTGCCGGATGCAGAATTGCTGGCAGTCAGCAGCAATGCGGAAGCTGCCCGGCGGGTTCGACACGCGCCGGATGCAGCGGCGATTGCAGGCCGCCCGGCGGCCGAGATTTATGGCTTGCCTGTGCTGTTCGCCAATATCGAGGACCATCCGGACAACACCACGCGCTTCCTGGTGATCGGCCGCCAGCTATTTTCATCTTCGGGTGATGACAAGACCACTTTGCTGCTTGCCGGGCAGGAAGGGCCAGGGTTGCTCCACCATTTGCTGGAGCCGTTTGGTCGACACCATGTCAACCTCACCCGAATCGAGTCACGACCCTCGAAACTGGGAAAATGGGAGTATGTCTTCTTTGTTGATATTGAAGGGCATGTCGAAGACAAGAATGTTTCTCTGGCCATGCAGGACCTGGCCAGGGTCAGCAAACTCACCAAGGTTCTTGGTTCCTATCCACGTGCAGTAACCGCCGGGGAAAATTCCGGTGAGTCGGAAAACCCAGACAATGACCGTTGATCATCCCGACGTGATCCTGGCTCAAAGCGCCAGGGTACCGGTTAATGGTGAAATCGTCCCGCCTGGAGATAAGTCCATATCGCATCGCGCGCTGATCCTTGCCACCCTGGCCGAGGGGGACTCAAGGATCACAGGTCTGCTGAGCGCGCGGGATGTTGATGCGACTGCCCAGGCCTGCCGACAACTGGGCGCAACCATTGAGCAAAACGGCAGGGAATGTCTTGTGACCGGACTCGGTCTGGATGGGCTGTCTGGCTCAGATGAGCCTCTCGACATGGGTAACTCAGGAACGGCGATGCGATTGTTGGCTGGTGTACTTGCTGCGCAGTCGTTTGATTCCACGCTGACTGGCGATGAATCATTGCAGAAGCGTCCCATGAGTCGAATCGCTGTTCCTCTTCGTGAAATGGGCGCAAAGATTGTGACCATGGATAACGGATGTGCCCCAATCACCATCAGGGGAGGGCGAAAGTTGCGGGGGATTTCGTACAAATCGCCCGTGGCCAGCGCCCAGGTTAAATCCTGTGTATTGCTGGCAGGTCTGTATGCATCCGGCAGCACCTCTGTGATCGAGCCTTCCGTCAGCAGGGATCACACCGAGAGAATGTTGCGCGCTTTTGGGGCCAACGAAATCAGTGAGGCATCGGTCAGCGGGGGCGCCCGTTTGTCCGCTGTCGATCTTGAAGTTCCGGCCGACATATCATCCGCTGCCTTCTACATGGCCGCTGCGTGCCTGGTGCCTGATTCGCAACTCTTGATCAGCAACACCGGTCTCAATCCGACCCGTGCCGGATTGGTCAGCGCACTTCAGAAAATGGGATGTGACATCAGGATCACTGGCAAGCGCACTTATGGAGAAGAGCCGGTTGGCGACATCGAGGTGCACTGGAATGAATCCATCCATGCGATTGAACTTGGTGCCAGGGACGTGCCGGCCATCATTGACGAATTGCCAATTCTAATGGTGGTTGCATCAATGGCAAAAGGTGTGACCCGGATTCGCGGGGCCCAGGAGCTGCGGTTCAAGGAAAGTGATCGGATCGCGGTAATGGCCAGTGGGCTGGCGGCCTGTGGAATCAGGGTTCAGGAGCATGCGGACGGGATTGATATCGAGGGTCAGCCTGGTCAAAAGGGCAAGGGTGTCAACAGCACACCCGACAATCACAGTGAGCCAGTCATCGTAGATGGTGCCGGTGATCACCGCTGCGCGATGAGCTTTTGTGTTCTCGCACAGGCCCTGGGTAGACCTGTCCAGGTTCATGGTTCGGCCCACATTGATACTTCATTTCCATCATTTATTGAAGATTTTTCCTCGCTGGGTGCAACGCTCCGGCGACAATCGGAGACTGTAAATGTCTGAAAAGCATTCTGCGGATCTGCCGCCTGTCATTGCCATTGACGGCCCGGGTGGGGCCGGCAAGGGCACCATGTCCCTGCGACTGGCCAGGGAGCTGGGCTGGAATTTCCTGGACAGCGGCGCCTTGTACCGCCTGGTAGCCCTTGCAGCCATGAAGCGCGGCATTGAGCCTGATAATGAACCTGCACTGGCTGAACTGGTATCTGTACTCAGGTTTGTGGTTGAGATGGATGAGGGCGGGGTCCGGTATACGCTGGATGAAGAAGATGTCACCGAGCAACTGCGTTCTGAAGCGGTCAGCGGCTTCTCTTCAAACGTGGCCGCGTTGGAGACCGTCCGGGATGAACTGATCGCACGCCAGAGGGCTTTTCGACAGGAACCCGGCCTGGTTGCAGACGGCCGTGATATGGGAACCGTGATTTTTCCAGATGCCGGTTGCAAGATTTATCTGACAGCCAGTGCCGAGGAGCGTGCTCGCAGACGCCATAAGCAGTTGAAAGACAAAGGGGAAAGTGTTAACCTCTCGCGCCTTTTCCGGGACATAGAAAAGCGTGATGAGCGTGACACGACCCGGAAAACGGCGCCGCTGGTGGCGGCAGAAGACGCAGTGATCATCGATTCAACCAGTTTAGACGTCGATGAAGTGATGCATGCTATTCATAAATTAGTTGAAAATAGCGGCGTATCAAGCTGATTTTAGTTCGATTTTTTATTATTTTTTAGCGTCATGAATCATCGTGACATTTTTTAACGGACGGATTTTCGTCCCACAACCCGGGTGGATATTCACATTTACGTGGCTATCCTTGAGTCAACAACAACATGAATGAGAGTTTCGCAGAATTATTTGAAGAAAGCCTGGCCAGTAAAGATTTCAAACCAGGAACCATCGTAACCGGCGAAGTCATGGAAATACGCAACGACGCAGTCGTTGTTAACGCCGGCCTCAAGTCTGAGGGCATCGTACCAATCAGCCAATTCCGTAATCTTGACGGCGACCTTGAAGTCGAGGTCGGCGATTCAGTGCAGGTTGCACTGGATACCGTGGAGGACGGCTTTGGTGAAACGCGCCTGTCACGGGACAAAGCCAAACGTGCGCTGGTCTGGGATCGCCTGGAAACAGCGTTCGAAGGCGAGGAAACGGTGGAAGGTAAAATCAGTGGCAAGGTCAAGGGCGGTTTCACTGTCGACATTGACGACATCCGGGCATTCCTGCCGGGTTCTCTGGTTGATGTTCGTCCGGTGCGTGATCCGGCGTATCTGGAAGGCAAGGATCTTGAGTTCAAGATCATCAAGCTTGATCGCCGTCGCAACAACATCGTTGTATCGCGCAGGGCAGTGGTAGAGAAGGAATTCAGTGCTGAACGCGAAGCTCTGTTGGAACGCCTTGAAGAAGGCGCCATCGTTACCGGTGTGGTCAAGAACCTCACTGATTACGGTGCGTTCCTGGATCTGGGTGGTATCGATGGTCTGCTGCATATTACCGATATGGCGTGGAAACGAGTTCGCCATCCGAGTGAAGTAGTCAATGTTGGTGACGAACTTGAGGTCCGTGTGCTGAGGTTTGATCGTGACCGCAATCGTGTTTCGCTTGGTCTCAAGCAACTCGGTGATGATCCATGGACCGATATCACTCGCCGTTATCCGATTGGTGCCCGCCTGTTTGGCACGGTTTCCAATATCACCGATTACGGTTGCTTTGTTGAAATCGAAGATGGTGTTGAAGGCCTGGTTCACGTGTCTGAAATGGACTGGACCAACAAGAACGTCAATCCTGCCAAGGTCGTTCAGCCCAACGATGAAGTTGAGGTTATGGTTCTCGATATCGATGAAGAGCGTCGCCGCATTTCACTGGGTATGAAACAGTGCAGCGACAATCCATGGGAAACATTCGCAGCCAGCTTCAACAAGGGCGACAAGGTTTCCGGTGCCATCAAGTCGATTACAGATTTTGGCATCTTCATCGGGCTTGATGGTGGTATTGACGGATTGGTGCATCTTTCTGATCTTTCCTGGAATGATGCCGGAGAAGACGCCGTTCGCAACTACAGCAAGGGCGAGGAAATTGAAGCCGTTGTGCTGGCTGTTGATCCCGAGCGTGAGCGCATCTCACTTGGCATCAAGCAGCTTGACCAGGATCCGTTTGCCACATTCATGGCAGATCACCCTCGCGGCAGCCTGCTGAAAGGTACTGTGACCGCGGTTGATCCGCGTGGAGCGAAGATTGATCTCGGTGATGGCATTGAAGGTTATCTGAAGGCATCAGAAATCAAGAAAGAAAGAGTCGAAGATGCAACCCGTGAACTGGAAGTCGGACAGGAAATTGAGGCGAAGTTTGTTGCCCTCGACCGCAAGGGTCGTACCCTGAATCTTTCAGTCCGCGCTCAGGAAACTGAAGAACTGCAGGAAGCCCTGGAAGAGTATCAGCAAAGCAGCAATGCTTCGCGCGGTACCACTTCTCTTGGCGACTTGCTGAAAGAGCAACTCGACGAAAAAGCATAAAAAAAAGAAAGGGGGCGCTCTGCGCCCCCTGATTACAATATGCCGGTGCCGATGTAGAATCAGGACCAGGCAGGGAAAAAAGAACGCGCCATGACAAAATCCGAGCTGATCGACCGTCTAGCTGAGCTGCAGAACCACCTTCACCATCTGGATGTGGAACTTGGGGTTAAAACGATTCTGGAGCAAATGAGTGCTTCACTGGCTTCAGGGGAACGCATTGAGGTGCGGGGATTTGGCAGCTTTTCGCTTCACTATCGTGCACCGCGAATGGGTCGGAATCCCAAGACCGGCGAGCCGGTCGCATTGCCTGGTAAGCATGTTCCACATTTCAAACCCGGCAAGAGCCTGCGGGAGCGGGTCGACTACAAAGACTGAATTGTCATTCAATCAGGCTGTCAATCAAGGAGCACCCTGAGTCCGGAGTTTCTTGTTGAGGATGTGCCCCGCACGACTTGTTATGGGACGTCGAAGGACAGGGAAATGACAGACAGACTGAATCTATGATTTACCGTACCGTGTTTATTCTTCTGGCACTGGGCTCAATCATGCTCGGTCTTGTCGTGGGCACACTGAATTCAGATCCGGTGGTGGTGGACTTGCTCTGGGTCCAGATTGATTGGCCGCTTGGGCTCGTTATCCTTGTTTCTCTCATTGCCGGGTTTGCCCTGGGATTGTTGCTTGTATGGTTAATGAGCGTGTTGCCTTTGCGCATGCGGATCAGAAAACTCGAATCTGACAGGAAGAATCCTGAAAAGGTGATCGAAACAGTCGATGACTGAATATCTTCTCATCGCTGCTTTGCCAGTGGCTGCCTATGCAGGGTGGTGGCTGGCACGAACCATCCAGCGCAAATCGTCCAATAAAAAGAATCGCCTGTTCAGCAGCCAGTATTTTCAGGGACTGAATTACCTGCTCAATGAGCAACCCGACAAGGCCATCGAGGTATTCCTGGAATTGGCTGACGTCAACGAAGATACCGTGGAAACACACATGGCCCTGGGCAACCTATTCAGGCGCCGTGGTGAGGTAGATCGAGCCATTCGTTTTCACCAGAATATTATTGCCAAGGAAAGGTTGAAGCCGGAACAGCGAACCCGTGCCCTGCTGGAACTCGGTGAGGACTACATGCGGGCCGGGCTGCTGGATCGAGCAGAAGTGCTTTTTTCCGAACTGATTGAAAGTGATTCACACACCCCTCCGGCACTTCGCAGCCTGTTGGAAATCTACCAGCAGGAAAAAGACTGGGCAGAAGCCGTGGAGCAGGCCAGGCGACTGGAGAAAATCACCGGCGAACATATGGGCGATGTGATGGCCCAGTTTTGTTGTGAGATGGCACAAGACGCACTGGACGCCGGTAACCGCGAAGATGTTCGCCGTCACCTCAGGCAAGCGCGCAGGCATCATCCTGAGTGTGTGCGTTCCCGGTTAATCGTTGCCCGGCTATGTGAACTTGAAGAAAATTTCGAGGGCGCAATGGATGCATACGAAGAAGTTGCCAGCCTGGATACAGACTATGTGGCCGACATCATCGGACCTTACCTGAAAATCGCAAAACAAGCCGGAATGGAGAAGCGCTGTCGAGAGCAGCTTGAGTCATGGAAAGAAGACTACGACGGCATCACACTGACCTTGAAAATCACTGAATTCCTGGCGCAGGAAAAAGGAAATGAGGAGGCCGGTCAATACCTCATCGATGTTCTCTCAAACAAACCTTCAGTCCGTGGGCTGGATCACCTGATCGATATGAGTCGTGAAGGATATTTGCCAGCCGGTTCCGGTGACGACATTCTCAAGGCTGTGACTTCCCGTCTGCTCCAGCGGGAGCCCCGTTATCGATGTTCTCATTGCGGGTTCAGCGGTCTGACGCACCATTGGCAGTGTCCAAGCTGCAAGCGATGGAGCACCACCAAGACCATCCACGGAGTGCTGGGCGAGTAGTGTTCCCTTTTGAAGCGGGTTCGGATCTCATGATGGTTGGTTTTGCAGCCTTTCTGATCACGCTGGTTCTGACAGGATTGACAGGCTGGCATGCCCGTCACAGGGGGCTGCTGGATTTGCCCGATGAGCGTAGCAGCCACAGGACAGCAGTGCCAAGTGGTGGTGGCCTGGGAATGATCCTGGCCTGGTTTTTTGTGACCCTGTTATTGCTGCTTGACCGATCACCCGCCATATGGCTTTTTGCATTGCTTCCAGGTCTGCTGCTGCTCGCTGTGGTTGGCTGGATGGACGACCACAAACCCATCTCTGCTCGATTTCGGTTTCTTGTTCAGCTTGCAGTCAGCATCTGCGTGTTAGCTTTCGCCTGGCATCAGGGTGTGACGGGTTCTGTGATATGGCTTGCAGTGACAGCGTTCTGGTTATTGTCGATTGCCAATTTTTACAATTTTATGGATGGCAGCCATGGAATGGCTGGCATGCAGGGCCTTTTTTCCGGACTGGTGCTTGCCTGGCTTTTTCAGCGGACAGGCTCAGATGGCATGGCCATGGTGAGCTTCATGGTTGCGGCTTCCTGTGCCGGCTTTTTGCCATGGAACCTGAGGCAAAAGCGAATATTCATGGGTGACGTGGGAAGTGTACCCCTTGGCTTTGTGCTGGCGGCGCTCTGTGCTTATGGCGTTGCCATGGGCAACTTTTCCCCCTGGCTGGCGGTATTGGTATTGGTGGTCTTCCTGGTTGATGCCAGCCTGACTCTGCTTTGGAGGGTGTTGAGAGGTGAGCGGTGGTATACTCCCCACAGGCAACACCTCTACCAGCAATTAATAACAAGGGGCTGTTCGCATCAAAGCGTCCTGGCTCTTTATACAATGATAAACATTTGTCTGGTGTTGCCCGCCGCAGTTGTATCGGTCAGGAACCCCGGGATTGCCTGGTTGGTGAGTTCGGTTCTGATCGCGACAATGGTTGTGGGATGGACCCTGTCAATTAGGCGTTTGGGAGCGACAGCTTGAGTGAAAAGAATATAAACAGCGCCCTGCATTGGTTGCGTCATCCACGTGCTGCGGTGGTTTTACATGACCTGTTCATGGTCATGGTTGCCTGCCTGTCTACCGGCTGGATCGTTCACAGTTATTCACAATTGGGTATCGTGCCGCAGATACCTTTACCGGTTGAACTCGCGGTGGTTACCGTGATCCAGGGACTGGTTTTATGGGCGACTGGTCTTTACAAGGGATTATGGCGATTCGCCAGCTTCCCTGATCTCTGGAATATTGCACGTGCCGCTTTTTTCGGCACCATATTGATTTTCACTGCTTTCACGCTGATTGTCGGCTCGACCATCCGTGAAAGCCTGGGTGTCATGGCGGTCTATCCCGGAATGTTATTTCTGGCGCTTGGATTGCCCCGCATGTGTTACAGATTCTGGAAAGATTCAAATCTGCCCGGGAACCAGGCGTTAGTCGGAAGCAAGCGGGTACTGATTCTTGGCGCAGGACGCTCAGGTGCATTGCTTGAGAGAGAGTTACGTCATCGTGGCGGTTTTGATGTGATTGGGTTCCTGGATGATGACCTGAGGCTGCGTGGGGCACAGGTGCACGGTATTCCGGTGCTTGGCGCCATCGAAAAACTCCCCAGGGTCAGCCAGGAAGTCGAGGCAGAACTGGCGATTATCGCGATGCCTTCTGCAACCAATCAGCAGATGCAGAATATCGTGGAAATCTGCGAACAGAGTGGAATCGAATTCAGAACCCTTCCAACACTGCATGACCTTGGCAACAAGGCCACGCGGATCGATGATCTGAAACGGGTCGTGATTGATGACTTGCTGGGCCGCGAGCCGATCTCACTTGAGTGGGATTCAATTCGTGAGGGCCTGGCAGGCAAGCGCGTGTTGATTACCGGGGGTGGCGGTTCAATCGGTTCTGAGCTTTGTCGTTTGATTGCACGCCTCAACCCCGTTGAATTGATTGTCGTGGACAACAGCGAGTATGCGCTCTACCGGATCGATCACGAGTTGCGCAGTGAATACCAGGACCTGGTGTTCAAAAGCGTCCTGGGGGACATTTGTGATTCTGCCACGGTGGAGCAGGTGGTTGGCGAACATAAACCGGACATGATTTTTCATGCGGCAGCTTACAAGCACCTGCCCATACTTCAGACACAGGTTCGCGAGGCATTTCGCAACAATGTGATTGGCACCATGAGACTGGTCGAAGCTGCTGAACGCCATGACGTTGGAACATTTGTACTGATTTCCACAGACAAGGCAGTCAATCCTGCCAACGTGATGGGTGCGACCAAGCGTGTTGCAGAAATGTTTTGTCAAAGCGCCAATGCCCGCTCCCAGACCCGTTTTATCACGGTGCGTTTCGGCAATGTGCTCAACTCAAACGGAAGTGTGGTTCCTTTGTTCAAGGAACAAATTTCCAGGGGTGGCCCGGTCACGGTGACCCACCCGGAAATTTCGCGTTATTTCATGACCATCTCCGAGGCCAGCCAACTCATCATGCAGGCAGCGGTGCTGGGCGGGGGTGGAGAGATTTATGTTCTCGACATGGGTGAACCGGTCAAGATCACCTACCTGGCGGAACAGCTGATCCGGCTTTCCGGAAAAGAACCGGGCAGGGACATACAGATTGTTTATACCGGTCTGCGGCCTGGCGAGAAGTTGTTCGAAGAGTTGTTCCACGAACTGGAACCCTATGAGCAGACATCACACGAAAAAATCTTCCTGGCTCATCCGCGCCAGGCGGACTGGGTTGAGCTGACCAGTGAGTTGCGAGCCGCGGAGCTTGCAGTCAAGCGTTATGACACGCAGCACCTCAAGAATTGCCTGTTGAAACTGGTGCCGGAACTTGGCGTCTCTGTCAGAAAGGAAGAGGCGGCCACGGTGGTTCCAATTCACAGGAACAGTTGAAGTCCATCGCAACAGTCCAACGCCTGAATGAACTCCCGCGCCCCGATACGCAAGGCTGTTTTTCCCGTGGCTGGTCTTGGTACCCGTTTCCTGCCTGCAACGAAAGCAGTTCCCAAGGAGCTGCTGCCGATCGTCGACAAACCCCTGATTCAATATGCTGTTGAAGAAGCCATCGCTGCCGGTATCGACACGCTGATTTTTGTCACCAGTCCCGACAAGCCGGCAATTTCTGAACATTTCCAGCCTGCAAAGGAGATGGAAGCACGATTACAACTCCAGGGAAAACACCAGCTTCTTGAAAAATTGCAGGGAATGATTCCCGATTCGGTGTCAGTCGAGTTCATCATCCAGGATCAGCCATTGGGCCTGGGCCATGCTGTGCTTCTTACCGAAGACGTTGTAGGGCATGAACCTTTTGCGGTGGTGCTGCCGGACGACATGGTGTTTGATCCCGGCAGAGGAGCCCTGCGTCAGTTGGTGGATTTGCATGCCTCAACGGGAGCCAGTGTGCTCGGCGTTGAAACCGTCTCAAGGGAAGACACCCGAAAATATGGCATTGTCGGCGTGCAGCAGGACGATGCTGGTCATTTGGGTGTCCATACGATTGTCGAGAAACCTGAGCCGGATGTTGCGCCTTCCAATCTCGGAGTGATTGGTCGTTACCTGTTGACCCCGGACGTGTTTGGGCATCTGGGCAAAACCGGTGCCGGCGTGGGCGGAGAAATTCAGTTGACTGATGCCATAGCAGCCATGCTGGATGGCTCCTCGGTGCTGGCATGCGTTTTTGAAGGTCAAAGATACGACTGCGGTTCAAAACGTGGCTTTTTGAAAGCCATGATTGATTACGCACTGGCAGAAGACGAACTACGTGAGGATCTGCTGGATCACATGAGTTTACAAGTCCGTAATCATGGTCGTTAGTTCATGACCCGGGTGCGCGAATTCGGCCAGTGGCCAAAGGGCAGGGTGGAGCGAATTTCCCATCAGTCCGAGGTTCTCGAGGACAACCCCTGGAATGATCCTGTCGAACGGGAATTGTGTGTTTACCTGCCACACAATTACTCGGAATCCGGAGCTCCTCTGATTGCGCTCTGGGACCTGGCAGCATTTACAAATTCGGGTCCTGGTCACCTCAACTGGCGCAACCAGGGTGAGAACCTTCCCCAGCGGCTGGACCGTCTGATCGGCGAAGAAAAAATGCCACCAGTGGTGGTTCCAATGCCCGATTGCTACACCTCACTGGGCGGAAACCAGTATGTCAATTCAACATCAGTTGGTCGCTATTCTGATTATTTGAACCAGGAACTGGTGCCCTTGCTTTCGAAGCGGTTCAATGTGCGCGATGACAGAAACTGTCGCGCCATGTTTGGCAAGTCGTCCGGGGGCTACGGCGCTTTGTATCTGTCAATGAAGTATCCCGATGTCTGGGGTGCTGCGGCAAGCCATGCTGGTGATGCCGGATTTGAATGGATATTCCTGCCGGAATTCCCCAAAGCATGCAGAACCCTGAATCTGTCAGGAGGCGACATTGGCAAGTTCCTGAACAAATTCTGGTCTGCGAAACAGCCCGGTGGTCCGGATTATGCAACCATGATGGTGCTGGCCATGGCGGCAAGTTATGACCCCCGGCCGTCTGAACCGTATGGAATCCGCTTGCCCTTTGACCTGCACACCATGGAGTTGGACCAGGAAGCCTGGCAGCAATGGCTCAGGTATGACCCTGTCTCGATGATCGAAAATAGTGCCCATCAGGACGCACTTCGCAGCTTGCACGGCCTTTATATCGATGTTGGCTGCCGTGACCAGTACAACATACAGTATGGCAACAGGAGGCTTTACAAGAGGCTGGAAGAGTTGTCAATTGATTGTCATTACGAAGAATTTGACGGCACGCATTCAGGGATAGACTGGCGGCTGGATTATTCGCTGCCGTGGCTGGTTGGTGCTCTGGTATCCGGTCGCGGCGGGGACGCCGCTCCTACAAATTTGTTGTAGCGCTCAATTTTTTTGCAGGAGCGGCGTCTCGCCGCGGCTTTGTCGGAATCTGTCGAGGTATTTGTATTTCTTGTAGGAGCGGCGTCCCCGCCGCGACCTCGGTACTTGCATTTTTCCACAGAAACACCAGTATAGGTCTCATGATCCAGATTTCAGAAACCGCACAAACTTACTTCAAACACCTGATCGAGCAGCAGGATGACGATGACCTTGGACTGCGCATCAGTGTCAGTTCACCCGGTACACCAAACGCCAGTTGTGATTTGCAGTTTTGTCCGCACGGAACAGAAGGGACGCGCGACCACAAAATTCCACTCAATGGCTTCGATTTCTTTATCGACAGGCAAAGTGTCAGTTGGCTAAGTGACGCAGAAATTGATTTTGAGGAAGAGGCAACCGGTGGGCAACTGACCATCCGTGCGCCGGGTATCAAGGGATCTGCCCCGGAGGATGACGCTTCACTTGATGAGCGTGTGCAGTGGACCCTGGATTCAGAGATTAACCCGATGCTGGCCTCCCATGGTGGTCAGGTGGCTCTGGTAGAAATCACTTCTGATTTGAAGGTGGTGCTCCAGTTCGGCGGAGGCTGCCAGGGTTGTGGAATGGCAGATGTGACACTAAAACAGGGAATCAGTACAACCCTGCACGAACGTTTCAGTGAGATCACCGACGTGGTTGACGTAACCGACCATGAAAGCGGTGAGAACCCGTATTACCAGAGTGGTGCGCCTGGCACCTCACCGGTTTAGTTTTAACTCAACGACGCAGCGGTATTAGTCGCGGCCAAAAGACCGCTCCTACAAATCAATGTCATCCCGAAAATGCGAATAGCATTATCCGAGTCGCCCTGCGTTTAACGTCATCCCGGAAATGCGAATAGGATTATCCGAATCGCCCTGCGTTTAACGTCATCCCGGAAATGCGAATAGCATTATCCGGGACCCACGTCGCGGCAGAAAACCGCAATTATTTGATTGAGATATCTTCCAAACCGTCCTGGCTGGAATACCACGCTGCCAGGTCTTCAATATCCTGATCAGTCAGGTTGGCCACGAAACTGGCCATGATGGCGTTCTGGCGAAGCCCGGAACGATAGTCCTTCAACGCCTTGACGATATAGCTTTCATGCTGGCCTGCCAGGTTGGGGTACTCCGGCAAGATGCTTTTCCCATCCAGGCCATGACAGGCTTGACAGACAGTGGCTTTCTCCTGCCCGGCCTGTGGGTCACCCGCCATCAATGCAGCAGGTGACAGGAGGATAAGCAGTGTCGCCAGAATGGTGATGCGTCGGAAAGTAATCATTCTGCGTCCCCCTGGCTGCCCAGGGCGGCAAAATAGGCGGCAACATCTTCAATGTCCTGGTCGGAAAGTGATTGCGCCTGGAGTTCCATGGTCGGGTGATGGCGCTGGCCATCCCGGTAAGCCTTGAGTGCAATCACAAGGTATTCGTAATTCTGGCCACCGATCTTGGGAACCTTGTAGGTGGGATACACGTTGTTGTAGCCCGGAATGCCATGACAGCCTGTGCAGGTGTAGGCCTTTATCTTGCCTTCCACCGCATCTCCGGCAGCAAGGGTCAGGCCAGGCAAGGCGAGACAGATAAGGAATGTTACGCAGATTATTTTTTGCATTTGAATGACGGCTTAAAGGATCTGGTTTCAGGGCAGGGGTCCCGGCGGGGATTATACCGTTCTGTGCCACTCAGGCCAACGCATAGAGATGGGTATGTCTTACTTATTTTGGTCAGGGTTTTCGTACAGACCCCTCGAATCCGTCTCTGAGGAGTATATCGGCGAGATTGATGTCATCATTGGTGATGGTACAGGTCGCATCTTCAGCCAGAGCCAATGTAATAGAACCATCTGAATTGCAGTCCCCACCCCATGGCCCAGGTGTGTAGTCTTCCTGTCCGGTTTCAGAAACAATGTGGGCACCAGCATCTACATCGGTCGGCACATCATGCTGCACCGGGTTGCCATCAACCTGAAGCCCGAATTCGTTTTCATCGGTGATCGTGCCGCCCGAATCATTAATAATGGTCTTGAATACCGTGATTGTGGGTGAAATGTCATCGTTGGTGATGGTGCAGACCACCGAATCGTCCAGAGCAATGGTGATGGTATCGTCATCATCCTGGGTGCCGCCGACACAATCCCAGGCGCTGGCAGCGTATCCTGGTGGGCCGGACTCTGAAAGGTCATACGTGCCTGGTTGGAAGTCCGGCTGGCTGGACACGCTTGGGCCAGGCCCACTGAATCCACTTGGACCGGAGGCGGTCAGTGTCCAGTCCTGCGGCTCGTCCGTTCCACCATTATTGGTGATCACTATCTTGTTCAGGGTCAGGCTGGTCTGGTTGATGTCATCATTGGTGATGGTGCAGGTGGCATCCTGGGCCAGCGCCAAGGTGATCGTGCCATCCGGATTACAATCTCCGCCCCAGTCTGATGGCTCATAATCGGGCAGTCCAGCCTCGGAAACGGTGTGAAGGCCGGCATTAAATTCGTTGCTGACGTTGTGTTGGACCGTGTTCCCATCGACCATCAGGCCAAAAGCATTTTCGTCTGTAATTCCGCCGCCACTGTCATTCACGATATTCTTAAATACGGTCAGTGTGGGCGAAATATCGTCGTTGGTAATTGTGCAAATGGCGGACTCACCCAACACCAATGTGATGGTGTCTGCATCATCCTGGGTGCCCCCGGCACATACCCAGTCACTGGCGGAGTAGCCAGCTGGCCCGCCATTTTCGGAAAGGTCGTAGGTGCCAGGCAGGAAGCCGGCTCCTGAGGAAACACTCGGACCCTGGCCGGAAAAACCGGAAGGGCCATCAGCGACCAGTGTCCAGGAAATGGCACCGGCAGAGCCGCCATTGTTGTTGGTAACCGTCTTCTGAAGCGTCAGGCTGGTCTCGTCAGAGTCGTCATTCGTGATGGTGCAGGTGGCATCCTGGCCCAGTGCCAGCGTGATGGTGCCATCCGGTTCACAGTCGCCGCCCCATGGGCCCGGAATATAGCCCGGCAGACCAGTCTCTGAAACGGTATGCGGGCCGGCGTCGTAATCATTGATCACGTTGTGCTGAACGGGGCTGCCATCTACCATCAGACCAAAGGCATTTTCATCCATCTGCATGCCGCCATTGTCATTGATGATGTTCTTGAACACAGTGATGGTGGGCGAGATGTCATCGTTGGTGATGATGCAGGTGGCATCCTGGTCGAGAGTCAGGGTGATCGATCCATCCGGATTGCAATCACCGCCCCAGTCTCCTGACGCGTAGCCTGCCAGGCCTGCTTCTGAAACATTATGGAGACCCGCGTCAAAATCATTCGTGACATTGTGCTGCACCGGGTTTCCATCGACCATCAGCCCAAAGGCGTTTTCGTCCATTTCAGTGCCGCCATTGTCATTAACGATGTTCTTGAACACGGTAATGGTGGGTGAGATGTCATCGTTGGTGATGGTGCAAACTGCAGCCTGGCCGATGGCAAGCGTGATGGAACCATCCGGATTACAATCTCCGCCCCACTGGCTGGCCGCGTAACCAGGCAAACCGGACTGTGAAACCGTGTACGATCCGACATCGAAGTCATTTGTGGCGTTGTTTTGAACCGCGCTGCCATTGACCATCAGGCCAAAGGCGTTCTCATCCATCTCCATGCCGCCGTTATTGTTGATGATGTTATTTACAACAGTGATAGACGGTGAAATATCATCATTGGTGATGGTGCAGGTTGCATCCTGACCAGTAGTCAGCGTGATGGAACCGTCCGGTTCGCAGTCACCACCCCAGGTGCCGGGCTCGTAGCCAGCCAACCCGGCTTCGGAAACAGTATGCGGACCGGCATCAAATTCATTCGCAACATTGTGAAGAACAAGATTGCCATCGACCATCAGCCCAAAGGCATTTTCATCCGTTTCGGTGCCGCCATTGTCGTTCACGATGCTCTTGAACACGGTGATGGTGGGCGAAATGTCATCGTTGGTGATGGTGCAGGTGGCGTCCTGACCCAGTGTGAGCGTGATGGTGCCATCCTGGTTGCAATCACCACCCCAGAGGCCCGGTTCATAGCCAGCCAGCCCGCTTTCAGAAACGGTATGCGGGCCGGCATCAAATTCATTGGAAACGTTATGTTGTACCGGATTGCCATCCACCATCAGGCCAAAGGCATTTTCATCCATTTCGGTACCGCCATCGTCGTTCACAATATTCTTGAACACGGTGATGGTGGGTGAAATGTCATCATTCGTGATGGTGCAGGTGGCATCCTGATCGAGCGTCAACGTGATGGTGCCATCCGGATTGCAATCTCCACCCCATAGGCCTGGCTCATAGCCTGCCAGGCCGGTCTCTGAAACCGTATGTAACCCGGCATCAAAATCAGTGGCTACATTGTGCGAAACCGGATTGCCATCGACCATGAGGCCGAAGGCATTCTCATCAATCTCCATGCCGCCATTGTCGTTCATGATGTTCTTGAACACCGTGATGGTCGGTGAGATGTCGTCATTGGTGATGGTGCAGGTGGCTTGTTGTCCAAGCGTCAGTGTGATTGAACCATCAGAATTGCAATCACCGCCCCAGTCTCCTGCCGCATAGCCAGGCAGGCCAGTCTCGGAAACCATGTGTGGCCCCACATCAAATTCATTGCTGACGTTGTGCAAGACCGGATTGCCGTCG
>DATFLY010000044.1:0-9346 GCA_035267185.1 Lysobacterales bacterium
ATGGATCTTTCAAAGGTGCGTGCAGCCAAAGATGTGATTGCCGTCATCACAGCTGATGATGTGCCGGGGCAGAACGACACCAGCCCCATGCACACCATGGATGAGCCGATTTTTGCCTCGAAGGAGGTCGAGTTTTGTGGCCAGGTGCTTTTCGCGGTGGCTGCAAGAGACCGAAATGCCGCGAGGCGGGCTGCAAGACTGGCTGAAGTCGAGATTGATGAATCAGAACCGATTATTGAAATTGAAGACGCCGTCGAGCGTGAATCGTGGGTTGCCGAGCCGCACGAAATGTCCCGCGGTGATGTGGCTGAAGGGTTGGCCCGCTCAGCACGCAGGCTTCAGGGTGAAGTCGAGACCGGAGGTCAGGACCACTTCTACCTGGAAGGCCAGGCCTCCATGGCTGTTCCCGGTGAAGACGGTGACATGGTCATTCATTCCTCAACCCAGCACCCTTCAGAGTTGCAACACCTGGTTGGACAGGCGCTGGGTCGGCCGGACAACGCGGTCACTGTAGAAGTGCGTCGCATGGGTGGCGCGTTTGGCGGCAAGGAAACCCAGGCTGCCCAGTGGGCGGTCATTGCAGCATTGCTGGCGGATCAGACCGGCAAGCCGGTCAAGATACGCCTGGATCGTGATGACGACATGATCAGCACCGGTAAACGTCATGAATTCCGCATTCGATATGACGTTGGGTTCAATGATGAAGGGCGTATTGAGGCCATCGATTTTGACCTGGCGGCGCGATGTGGCTATTCGGCCGACCTTTCCGGACCGATCAGCGATCGGGCGATGTTCCACAGCGACAATGGCTATTACCTGCCAAATGTTCGGATTCGCTCGGTGCGCTGCAAGACCAATACCGTTTCAAACACGGCATTTCGTGGATTTGGGGGCCCACAGGGCATGGTCGGCATTGAGCGTGTGATGGATGCGATTGCCGCGGAACTGGGCAAAGATCCATTGGAAATCCGCCTGCTTAATCTCTACGGCGAAGCGCCGCGCAATGTCACGCCTTATCACATGACGGTGGAGGACAATGTTCTGCCTGAGATGATTGCCGAGTTACGCGAGAAATCCGAATATGACCGCAGGCGCGAACAAATCATTCACTTCAACCGGAGCAACAGCGTGAAGAAGCGCGGCATTGCGCTCACGCCGGTAAAATTCGGTATTTCCTTCACCACTACTTTTCTCAACCAGGCAGGCGCGCTGGTTCATATCTACAAGGATGGCAGCATCCACCTGAACCATGGTGGCACCGAGATGGGGCAGGGTCTGTTTATCAAGGTGGCCCAGGTGGTGGCCGACTCACTCCAGGTTGACCTGGACCAGGTGAAAATCACCGCCACCAGCACGGGCAAGGTACCCAATACATCGGCAACGGCTGCATCCTCTGGTACAGATATGAATGCCATGGCTGCGCTGGATGCCACCGAAAAGTTATTGAGACGACTGAAGGCATTCGCTGCAAAGGAGCATGCCGTCGAGGCCGATTCTGTCGTTTACGAAAACGGTGATTTTGTCATCGGTGATCAACACGTGCCCTTCAGGGAATTGGTGATGCAGGCCTACCTTGGGCGGGTTTCGCTTTCTGCCACGGGTTTTTATCGCACACCCAAAATCTGGTATGACCGTGAACACGCCAAGGGCCGACCCTTCCTGTATTTCGCTTACGGGGCCGCAGTATCAGAGGTCGAAATTGACACCCTCACGGGTGAATATCATCTGCGCCGGGTCGATATTCTTCATGATGTTGGTCGCTCACTGAACCCGGCAGTCGATATGGGCCAGATCGAAGGTGGTTTCGTTCAGGGCATGGGATGGCTGACCGGCGAGGAACTGTGGTGGGATGACCAGGGGGCGCTGCGCACCCATGCGCCTTCTACCTATAAGATTCCAACCAGCAGTGACATTCCCGACGCTTTTAATGTTGAGATCTGGCAACGAGGTGAGAACCAGGAACCTACCATTCATCGCTCAAAAGCAGTGGGTGAGCCACCTTTGATGCTGGCCATCAGTGTTCACAGTGCGATCTGCCAGGCCATAGCGAGCCTGCATCCGGGTGATCAGATACCCGATCTGGATGCGCCCGCCACTCCGGAGCGCGTTCTGATGACCATTCAGTCTGTGACGGGGAATCAGTAGGAATCCGTGTCACATCCCTGGATCAGTGATTGCCTGGCGTTGCTTGAAAGCGGTCCATGTGTCCTGGTGACACACCGGCAACTCAAGGGCTCTGCGCCGCGAGAATCGGGCGCCCGGATGGTGGTCACAGACACCGAACTGCGAGGCAGCATTGGTGGCGGCAACCTGGAACACCAGGCGATTTCGACTGCTCGTGAGTTGCTTGCAAGTCATCGCGAAAACGCCAAACAACTCCCCAGTCATCCCGGAAACGCCGAACAACTCCCCGGTCATCCCGGAAACGCCAAAGGCGTTATCCGGGACCCACCCGCAAACCATGACCGTGGATCCCGGCCTCCGTCAAACGGAGCCGCGATGACGAATTCTACTGGCACTCTCGAACCCTACGGCCTGGGCCCTGCGCTGAATCAATGCTGCGGCGGATCGGTTGAATTGCTGTTTGAAATAATTGAATCACCCGCACCAGATTGGCTGACCAAACTTGATGCTGCTTTGGTTCATGGTGATCATGCAGTCCTGGTCACCCCGGTTTCGGGACAAAATAAACCACACCATGTCGCGCTTCCGGTTGGCCGTGGCAGTGAGCTGCCAGAAGCACTTCAACCCGAAGTAAGAAAGATGCTGGATGGAACCAGTGACCAGGCGTTTCAGAAGATTGAAGACTGGTGGCTTCAGCGAATTGAAACATCGCGTACCCCGGTCTGGCTATTTGGTGCTGGCCACGTCGGCAAGGCCGTTGTGAAGGCGCTGGCAGATCTGCCGTTTGAAGTGAACTGGCTGGATGGTCGTGAAGATGAGTTTCCGGACCAGTGGCCTGACAATGTTTCGAGGACAATCAGCAAAGACCTGGCGACAGAAGTTGCAAAGGCAGCGCCGGAAACAATCTTTATTGTCATGACCCACAGCCATGAACTCGATGAAGATCTTTGTCATGCCGTTTTGAAGCGCGACGATTTTGCATTCCTGGGCATGATCGGCTCAGTCAGCAAACGACGCCGGTTTGCACACCGTCTTGAAAAACGGGGCATTGAGCCCGGAAAAATCGAGCGCCTTGTCTGCCCCATCGGGATCCCCGGAATTGAAGGAAAAGAGCCTGCTACCATAGCTTTGAGCCTGGCCGCTCAACTCATGATGAAGGATGGAATACGTGACCAGCAAGGATGAACGTAAACAACTGATTGACAGTCTGCCCAAGGCAGAGCTGCATATTCACATTGAAGGCAGCCTCGAGCCCGAGCTGATGTTTGAGCTGGCACAGCGCAATGGCGTGGCGTTGCCGTATGCCGATGTTGAAGCCATTCGTGCGGCATACAGTTTCGACTGCCTGCAGGACTTTCTGGATGTTTACTACCAGGGTATGTCTGTGTTGCTGACCGAGCAGGATTTTTTTGACCTGACCTGGGCGTATCTCAAGCGCTGCAGTGATGACAGGGTGGTGCACACAGAAATATTTTTTGACCCGCAGGGACATACCGACCGGGGTGTGCCATTTAATACTGCATTTGAGGGCATCCGGTCTGCCCTGAACCAGGGACAAGCCGAGCTGGGCATCAGCAGCCGGATCATCATGTGTTTCCTGCGTCATTTGAGTGAAGAAAGCGCATTCGAAACACTCAGCCAGGCCGAGCCACATCTTGAGCACATCGCTGGCGTCGGCCTTGATTCATCGGAAATGGGGCATCCGCCAAACAACTTTCAGAGGGTTTTCGACCGGTCAGCAGAAATGGGCCTGAAAAGGGTCGCACATGCAGGTGAAGAAGGGCCTCCGGAGTATGTATGGGAGGCGCTTGATGGTCTGCAGGTTGACCGAATCGATCATGGCAACCGTTCGCTTGAAGATGACGAACTGGTTGAAAGACTGGTCCATATGCAAATGCCATTGACCGTGTGCCCGCAATCCAACCTTCGCCTGGCAGTGGTCAGGGACATGGCCGATCATCCGATTCGGAAAATGCTGGGGTTGGGTTTAAAAGCGACCGTGAATTCAGACGATCCGGCCTACTTTGGCGGCTATATCAACGACAATTTCAATGCATTGGTCGATGCCGTGGATTTGCAGGAGGATGAAATCATCACCCTGTTGCAAAATGGTTTTGAATCTTCTTTCCTGCCTGATGCGGAGAAGAAAAGACATCTGCAAAAGCTTGAGCAGAGCCTGTCGATCTGATGGATCCCGGTCTTCAGGCGCATCTGCACGACTGGCTTAACCTGCTGTTGCGCTGGGCGCACTTCATCACCGGTGTCGCCTGGATTGGTGCATCGTTTTATTTCAACTGGCTGGAAAACCACCTTGAGCGACAGCTGAAAACCGAAGGTGCAGGCGAGGACATCGCCGGTGATCTCTGGGCTGTTCATGGTGGGGGTTTTTACTACCTGCAGAAATTTGAGGTTGCGCCGCCAAAACTGCCTGCCACGCTTCACTGGTTCAAATACGAGGCCTATTTCACCTGGATCACGGGCTTTGCTTTGCTGTGCAGCCTGTATTACATGAATGCGGGTGTATACATGGTCGACCGGACCGTTTCTGATATCAGTGCGACTTCTGCGGTGGCTTTGGGCATTGCTTCGCTGGTACTTTCCTGGTTGTTCTACGACATCCTGTGCAAATCGCCATTGCGGAAGCATGGCCTCGCAACCGGGGCGATCATCTTTGCCTGGTTCGCGGCGCTTGCCTGGTTTCTGAGCGATCAGTTGAGCGGCCGGGCTGCCTACATCCACGTGGGCGCTGCGATTGGCACCATCATGGTGGCGAACGTGTTTTTCGGAATCATTCCGGCACAAAAAGAGCTTGTGGCCGCCGTTAAAGAAGGTCGAACACCCGAGGCCAGCAAAGGTAAAGATGCCCTGTTGCGATCCCGGCACAACAACTACTTCACCCTGCCGGTGCTGTTCATTATGATCAGCAATCACTATTCGACCACTTACAGCAATTCATTGAATTGGCTGGTGCTGATCGTGGTTGCGCTGGCAGGAATCGGCGTTCGTCATTATTTTAATGTCCGGCACTTCGATAAAAAGAACCTGTGGGTCTTGCCAATAGCCTTTGTGTTACTGGCGGTTGCGATCTACATGACGCGTCCGGTTGTGAGGGTACCCGCGCCTGTTGGCTCAGGTGAAACTGCTGAGGGAGTGGAGCAACTGGTGACTGGTCCGACAACGGCTGAGATTCTTCCTTTGATTCATGCCCGTTGTAGTGGTTGTCATTCTGAATCGCCCACATTGCTTGGATTCACCGCCCCGGTCATGGGCCTGGCACTGGACACGGAAGGACAACTCAACACACAGGCCTATCGGGTATACCAGACCACAGTGGTGGCCCGAAACATGCCATTTGGAAACATGACGGAAATGACCGACGAAGAACGCGATATGGTTGCAAGGTGGTATGAAGGGAGAGTGGCAAACAATGAGTGAATCGAACAGAACAGGAAGCCACTTTGCAATGGCGGATGTATCTGAAAAACCAGCCACCAGGCGCGTTGCACTGGCCAGTGGGCTGATTCGCATCGGGCAGAAGGCATTCGAGCTGCTCGAGAAGGGCGAACTGCCCAAAGGTGATCCACTGGCCCTGGCTGAAATTGCCGGAGTGATGGCTGCCAAACAAACACCCAAACTGATACCGCTGTGCCACCCCATATCGCTTAGCAGGGCCAGCGTGCATTGTGAGCTGCGCCCCGAAGCACACGCTGTCGAAGTCTACTGCGTGGCAGAAATTACTGAACGGACCGGCGTCGAGATGGAAGCGCTGACCGGCTTACAGGTTGCGCTGCTGACCATCTGGGACCTGGTCAAGCCAGTCAATCCCGAATTGGAAATCAGTGACACACGCCTGTTGTTCAAGTCTGGCGGCAAGCGCGGAGACTGGCAACATCCTGATTTCGAGAAGGCGGCTTTGCCTTCCGAGGTTGCAGAGCGACTGAAATAGATAAATGCCTAATCTCAAAGTTACTGATGTTCTGACTTTTGTGCCTGCAAAAGATTTTGAAATTTCAAAAGCCTTTTATTTGGCACTGGGATGGAAACAAACCTGGGGCGACAGTCACCTGGCAGTCATGGAAAACGCGAATCAACGATTCTACCTTCAAAATTACTATGTCAGGGAATGGGCAGAAAACTTCATGTTGCATGTGAGCGTTGAGGATGCTGAATCATGGAAGCAGCATGTGACAAAATTAATGAGTGAAAAAGAATTTTCCGGTGTGAGGGTTGATGGGCCAAAACAAGAGGAATATGGAGCCCTTGTGACCTATGTGTGGGATCCATCTGGCGTTCTTATTCATTTTGCCCAGTGGACCGATGACTAGTTTGCGCCGCTCGATGCCATTGTTACGTGCAATTCGCAAAATTCAGAAAGAGTAAAAAGCCGAACGAAATGTTGGAGAGAAAAAATTGAAGATACAAGCACTGGTCTGTCTATCTGCTTTAGTCGTTTTTAATGTGGTTTATGCGAATGATTATTCATACTCCGCAGTGGCAGATCGATATCAGGACTCAGCGCTGGACGATAAAACGGTCCAGGAAGCGAAAATGCAGGGAGAGTGCCTGGTTGGACTCAAAGAACTCAATTTCAAAAAGAAAGACAAGTTTGATCCGATCGCCGAGTGGACAAACTACCGATCAGTTTCTTTGCTGCAACAGTACCCACCTTGTGAAGTATTAATCATGATGGAAGTCGCGAAGTCGAAGATCAGTTTGGACGAAGAGGCTGACTAACTGATGACAATCAAGCTTAACGAAAACGAATGGTTAGTCAGAGCCGGGCACCATGTCTACCCGAAACAATACTTTCGCTGATGTCCCGGAGTTTATTGTTCAACAACATTGGAAGCAATCTCCTGGACCAACCTGGATCTTGCCATTTGAAATGATTCAATCAGTTCCTCTTCGGAAACTTCCTCGCGATTATTGATATCCCTGAGCCGGTGGGCGTATTCACCCGGAAAGTCATTGATCAATTGGCTGCGGGCAACCCGAAGCGCCGGCCTGCGATGTCGGTAAACGCAATGCCTGCCAGGCATGCGCATATGATGATTCGGAGTTTCATGACGAAGTTGTTGTCCTGCCGATATCCTGGCAGTTGACCCACTCCTGATCGCCGTCGGCGTAGTGCTCCTTTTTCCAGATGGGCAGTCGTTTTTTGACTTCGTCAATGATATAGCGACAGCCTTTGAATGCCTCGTCCCTGTGTGGCGTTGTGACTCCAACGATGACAGCGCAATCACCAAGTTCCAGCAACCCGGCGCGGTGAATGCAAACCGCGCGGGTCAGCCCATATCTGGACGCGGCTTCCTCGATGATTTTTTGTCCCTCTTTCAATGCCAGGGGCTCATAAACCTCGTATGCCAGTCGATTGACGCCACGCCCTTCATTCTTGTTGCGAATCCAGCCTTCAAACTGCACATAGGCGCCGCAGTCCTCGTCATTAATGGTTTGGCGAACCGCGTCAATATCGATGGGACTGGAGCTGATCCGGAAGCTGAGGTGATGCATTTAGATTTCTAGCCTCCTGAAACCGGCGGGAAAAACAGCACTTCATTACCGTCTCTCAATTGAGCAGACCAATCGCTCATTTGATCATCAATGGCCACCAGGGCCGAACTGCGGCCGCCTAATGACTCATGCCTGCCTTTCATCTCTTCGAATAGCTCAGCGGGCGTTGTGGCGTGAGTCTCGATGGATTCAGACTCTGTTCCGGCCAGTTCACGATAGGCGGCGAACCAACGCACCCTTACCCTGATCATCCACCCATCCGGTACATTTCGACCTTGGGGACGCTGCCTTCGCTTTTACGACTGCGTAATTCACTGTATCGGTCATCACGCGCAGTCCAGACGTTTCTGATGCGCTCCAGCAGGTCGTCTTCATCGTCGTTTTGTCGCAGTAGAGGTACAAGGTGTGTGCCCTTGTTGGCAAACAGGCAGGTATAAAGAATGCCATCTGCCGTGATCCTGGCCCTGGAGCAGCCGCCACAAAAAGGCTGGCTGATGGAGCTGATAAATCCAATCTCGCCCTGGCCGTCTTTGTAGCGGTAGCGACGCGCGGTTTCTGAAGGCTTGTGCTGACCCCTGGGTTCGATCGGCCAGATGTCATTGATTCTGTCGACCCATTCCGCTGATGGAACCACCTGGTCAAGTCGCCAGTGGTTGCTGTTGCCGACATCCATGAATTCGATCAGGCGGACAATATGACCGGTGCCCCTGAAGTGACGCAAGAGATCGATCATGGTGTGGTCGTTGACTCCCTTTTGTACAACCGTGTTGATCTTGAGCTTTGTGAACCCGGCTTTTTCAGCGGCTTCAATACCGGCCAGAACCTCTTCAAGTACTGCTTTATCACCGCTCATCTCGCTCAGGACATCCTGGTCGAGGGTATCCAGGCTGATGGTGATTCGCTTTAATCCTGCTTCTGCCAGGTCCTCCGCCAGGCGGGGCAACAGCACGCCATTGGTCGTCATGGCGATGTCACGAATTCCGGGAATGCCCGCGATGGTCTTGACCAGGCCGGGAAGGCCGGGCCTTACCAATGGCTCACCGCCCGTGATTCGTACCTTTTCAACACCCAGTTGAACAAAGGCGCCCAGCAGCCGTTCGATTTCGTGATCCGTCAGCAATTTGACCAGAGGCAGAAATACGCCACGTCCCTGGAGGGAGTCGGCCGGCATGCAGTATGTGCAGCGAAAATTGCATCGATCAATCACTGACAGACGCATTTCGCGAAGCGGTCGTTTCCGGGTATCCAGAACGGGCTGAGCTTCTGCTGTCCTGATCTTGACGGGTACGGAGACGGACATAAGATCAGTCCTTCGACTGCTCCCCGGAGTCATTGGCTGCGGTGCCCTGTTGAGCCGTCTGGCCTTCTAGTCCTGCCCGTTTTACGCCCTGGTAGTGCTCCAGGGTACGGCGATACAGATCGACCACCTTGTCGATCCCGGTAGGCTCCAGCGTGCCTTCGTTGCCTGCAGCAACATAGGTTGCATAAATAGATGATGCAGTCATGATCGAACCGGAAATCAGTGCCGGGTCCAGGCCCTGGTTTTTCAGCTCATTGGCCAGGTCGATGAATCGATTGGTGGCCATTTTGTGTTGTTCGGAATCACTCACGGAATACTCCAGATTCATTGAATGTTGTTAACGTCCAATTATATCTGCTTCGGGGTGACACCCCCACCTTCGTCATCCCGGCCTTCGAGCCGGGATCCACC